>JASFLL010000106.1:0-5690 GCA_050118115.1 Thioalkalispiraceae bacterium | reverse complement strand
TCGCTGTATGGCCCAGCTCGTTGCTCAGGACATTATCAATGGCTGTTGTCGTAAGCGGGTGTTCCCAGGTAATGTAATGCATATCCTCGTTAGCCAGAGCTGTTTCTCTATTATAGGTAATGGTCATGCCATCCTCATTTAATCCTGGCAGGCTAATGCGGACATGCTCGCTGGGTGTAATAACAAAACTGTTTGGCCCGTGTATGTCAGTATCGATACCATAATTGTCAAAAATCCGATCAAGAAAATGGTTCAACTCCGACTCATAGGATTGTTTTCTTCCGCTTTCAACAAGTTTGAGCGCATGTTCTTCCTTATAAGAGCTAAGTTCCAGAAGTCGATCTCGTCCCTGATGTAATGCAGTGCTGAATTCTTTAAAAATAGACTGTGTCGTTTCCAGTAAGGAGGGAAGATCCTCCAGGCCATCTTCAATCTGATGTAAGGCCTCAATAAGATTAGCCGCTA
Source organism: Thioalkalispiraceae bacterium (assembly GCA_050118115.1). Classification (GTDB taxonomy): domain Bacteria; phylum Pseudomonadota; class Gammaproteobacteria; order UBA6429; family Thiohalophilaceae; genus SZUA-24. Next base: position 5,225 of record JASFLL010000106.1, on the reverse strand, counting down.
GCTGTGTAAAGACATGTTGCGCAGCAGTACAAGTCTGTTCAAAAGCATTTAGCCCTTCGTGATACCAGTGTTTCATAATAGCCTGGGGACTATTATCAAGATAAGGAACGTGAATTTGAATGGTTTCAGTCTGGCCAATACGATCCAGTCGACCGATGCGTTGTTCCAGTAAATCAGGATTCAATGGTAAATCAAATAAAATCAGGTGATGGGCGAATTGAAAATTGCGGCCCTCACTGCCAATTTCTGAACAGACCAGCAACTGGCTACCTTCCTCATGGTTGGCAAAAAATGCCGCTGCCCGATCTCTTTCGACGATACTAAGGCCTTCATGAAATACAGCGGCAAGAATACCAAATCGAGTCTGTAATATCTGTGCGATATCAATAGCTGATTGCGCACTGGCGGTTATCACCAGTACTTTATGCGGCCTTAGTTCTTTTAATTTGTCGGTGAGCCAGTTTATTCTTGGGTCGATCGATACCCAGTCGGCCTGGTTATCTTTTTTAATGGAGTCGTAAAGGAGTTCTGGGCTGAGTAGTAGTTGGGGCTCGCTAATTGCTGCATCCTGAAATAATTTAAGACACTCAGCATATTCTTCAGGCAACGGTAAGGCGTACGAGCTAAGCTGCCGTTCTGGAAAACCTTTAACTGCAGCACGGGTATTACGGAATAACACTCGACCAGTACCATGACGATCAAGCAGGTGCTGAATTAATTCGTTACGGGCATGACGTTTCTCTTCTTCATTTGAACTTGCATCACTAAGAGTGTTTAAATGTCGCAGGTTGTCACCTTCTGCGATTGTGCTTTTCAGAGTACGATAGTTTTCCTCGTTCAATTCATTATTGCCAAGCAAATCATCGATTGCCTCGGCGATGGGAGCATAATGTTTTTCTTCTTCCACAAACTTATCAAAGTCAGGGAATCGATCTGGATCTAACAATCGTAAACGGGCAAAGTGACCATCTTTACCAAGTTGTTCAGGTGTGGCAGTGAGCAGTAGAACCCCTTTGGTTGACTGCGCAAGTTGTTCTACGCAGCTATACTCATGACTGGCGTGTTGAGGAGACCACTCAAGGTGATGTGCTTCATCAACTACCAGCAGATCCCACTCAGCGTTTGTAGCATGATCAAAATATTGCTCATGTTGTGTAAGTAAATCTAGAGAACAAATGACCAGCTGTTCACTGACAAAGGGATTAACTGTTTCATCACCTTCCTGGATCGCTTCACAACGTTGTTCATCTAACAGGCTAAAATATAAATTAAAGCGGCGTACCATCTCGACCAGCCACTGATGTACCAGGCTCTCCGGTACCACGATGAGGACTCTATTTGCACGATCATTGAGTAGCTGGTGGTGAAGTATCAAGCCTGCTTCGATGGTTTTGCCCAGGCCAACTTCATCAGCCAGTAGCACGCGTGGTGCATAGCGCTGGGCCACCTCATTTGCGATATAAAGTTGGTGTGGTAATAAACTCGTGCGTGCGCCAATTAAGCCATACAATTTGGATTGGGCTAAGCGGTTCTGGTAGAGACGGGTTTGATGACGTAGCTCAAACCATTTGGATTTATCAACCTGGCCGTTGAGCAGGCGATCACCGGGTCTACTCAGTTGCATGAAATTGTCCAGTTGGCCTTCATCGAGACGCCGCAACTGCCCACTTTCATCCTTTCCGATATAAGTTATCAGGCCATCATGTTCTTCAACAGTCTCGACAAGTAGTAGCCAGCCGTCATGGCTACGTATGGAATCACCGATTGAAAATTTAATTCGAGTAAGCGGAGCGCTTTGCCGGGCATAAGTGCGGGTTTCGCCAGTAGCCAGAAACAGGATTTGCACGCTGCGGGCATCTACTGTCAATACCGTGCCGAGACCCATTTGTAACTCAGTATTGCTTATCCAGCGCTGACCGGGAATGAAATCTTGCATTTTGGTTGTTGAATCCTGCCTGGAAAAGGGCGCTATATTAGTGGATCTGATGAAAAAAGTCCTGCTGTTTAAGCTTGAGTTATATGCGTAACTATTTGATTTTACGTGGTTTGTACTAGGTTGCTGAGTGGACTTTGTTAAAAAGCGCTATATAATTAATCAATATTATATTTTTATTTATCTTAAAAGGGGGGGAAGCCAGATGTCTGATGATCAGAATGTCATCAATCCATATCAAACACCTGAGTCCGATATTACCGCAACTAATATCTCATATAACGAGGGAGAGCTGGCAGGGCGAGGTACACGGCTCGGGGCCTATATCCTAGATGTATTATTCAGCTTAATTGCTGTGGCTCCAATGTTCATAATGTTGGCAGTCAAAGGTAATAGTGATCAAGGATTCATGATTGCAATTACTGTCATGGTGATAGGTTTAATCATACTTTTATCGATCAACATATACTACCTTTACCAAAATGGGCAGACGATTGGTAAACGCTTACTCGGGATTAAAATAATACGTAACGATGGAGATCGGGCCAGTTTGCCTCGGCTGCTTTTTCTCCGTATGTTTCTGGTAAATCTGATCGGGAACATCCCGTACATCGGTATGGTATTTGTGTTAGTCGATCCCCTGTTTATTTTCAGGGCGGATAGACGTTGTATCCATGACCTGATTGCTGATACAAAAGTTATCGTCGCCTGAATCTGGTTCCAGATGCCTTACTAAAAGCCAGTAAGTTATTTAACTTACCGGCTTTTTTTCGCCGGCTCTTCCTGTGTGTAAGCATTTCAGATACTCAACTAGATTGATTCCTAATATTTAGGATGATCCTGGTTGGAATGAGTTGGCTGTTTTCATATGTTTAGATTGCAACATAATGGAATAGTCGGATATTTTTTTGGTGCGTGATCCGGCATAAATATCTTTGAGGTGCGCTTAGTTAGTGCAGACCTGGTCAGAATTGTTTGGCAATAGTGCATTTGTTGATGCACTCTCTTGTTTAAGATTAATAACACTTTGAATTCACGGGATTTTAACATTGGCACCAATATTGCTGATTCCTTAAGTATGAATTTTACTGAAGTGAGAAAACTAACATGAACGGTTTACCAGGTATTTTGTTAGTAAGTGAGATACCCGAAAAGGCGCATAGCTTACAAATCACATTGAATGAATCTGGATACCAGATTAAATCACATATCACGATTGAAGACGATGTGATTGAAGAAGTTAAACGTAGCCAACCTGACGTAATTATAGTCAAGACTGAAACCATGAATCAGTACTTTATGAATCAAATATATGACCTTAATCAGGAAAGTCCCAGGCCAATAGTTGTTTTCACTGATAAAAGTGAATCATTTTTAATTAATAGCGCAATCAAGTCTGGAGTAAGTGCCTACGTTGTCGATGGATTTGTAGCTGAGAGAGTGAGGTCTGTCATCGAACTGGCTATTGCGCGATTTAAACATGACCAGAAATTGATCAATGAGCTGTCCAGAACCAGGTCACAACTGGAAGAGAGAAAAACAATTGAACGTGCAAAAGGCATTATTATGAAAAGTCGTCAGCTTAGTGAGAATGATGCATTTACGTCACTTAGGAAATTGGCGATGAACCGTAATCAACGTTTAATTGATGTGGCGAAAGACGTAATTTCTGTATCAGAATTATTGATTTAGTAATTTACAGTAACTAAGCAAAATTTATGAGACCAAAGGCGGTCTCAGAAAGACAAAGACGTCCTGTTCTATTGAGATTTCAAGAGGAGTTAGGTGGAGTTAAATATTTCACGGCAGTTTATCCTGATGTGGCACTCGCCCCCGCCTGCATCTCCTGCCATAACAAGCACAAAGATAGCCCACGTAATGATTTCAAGATCGGCGAAGTCATGGGTGGCGTGGTTATCCGCATCCCTCTTTAAACACTAATTCATAAGGAGACAAACAATGACACCTGAACAAATACAACTTGTACAAAGTAGCTGGGAAAAAGTAAAGCCAATATCTGAAAAGGCAGCTGAACTCTTCTACGGAAAACTGTTTGAATTAAACCCGGATTTTAAGGAGCTTTTCACCAATGATATGGATGAACAGGGCCGGAAACTCATGGCCATGATCAATACGGCAGTGAACAGCCTTAATAACCTGGAGGCGGTTGTCCCGGCTGTAGAGGAAATGGGAAAACGTCATGTTGGTTATGGCGTCAAGGACGAAGACTACGATGTTGTCGGTGAGGCGCTGCTCTGGACATTGGGCGCTGGTCTCGGGGATGATTTTACAGATGACGTCAAGGATGCCTGGACGGAAACCTACGTTGTCCTTTCAACAACAATGAAAAACGCTGCAGCAACTATTGCTGCATAATTCTGGGCTACCAGAAACTTACTCCATGTGGTTTTACCGCATGGAGTATTTTTTTTTGCCAAAAAAAATCTAGCACCAAATGAATGCATCAAAAAAATCTCGATGCCCCTCAATACAGCGCAAAGCTGGAATAACAGGCCAAAGATGCACTAATAGGGGGCGAATTTATCTTTCTGGAGTACGTGATTTACATCATTATTTCAAATAATTCATATAAAACATAAAGTTAAAGTTATTGGCATACAGCTTGCTGTATTAGCCACAGGTAATGAACAACTCTCCAACGGCGGGGTGGTTAGGCAAAGGCGTCTATCAGGGTACATCCGAGATGCATGCCTGTAGACGCCTTACTCATATTTGTAAAAGAAAGTAACAAGACGAGGTTTAAATTTAAGATGAGAAAAATATTGGAGAAAAGATATTTCTTTAAGAAGGGACTAGTCTCGCTAGCCCTGATTTTGGGTGTCACGATGACAGGGGTCAGTTCCCAGGTTTCTGCTGAGATTGGCCCACCTGAGAAAGAAGATCTGAAATTTGGTTTCATCAAGCTGACAGATATGGCCCCTCTGGCTATTGCCTATGAGAAGGGCTATTTTGAGGACGAGGGTTTGTATGTCACTCTTGAAGCCCAGGCTAACTGGAAGGTTTTGCTGGATCGTGTGATTGATGGCGAACTGGACGGCGCACATATGCTTGCGGGTCAGCCACTCGGTGCAACTATCGGCTTTGGTACCAAGGCACATATTATTACTGCTTTTAGTATGGATCTGAATGGTAACGGGATTACCGTTTCCAATGACATCTGGGATCAAATGAAAAAGTATGTTCCCTATAAAGATGGCAAACCTGTACACCCAATCAAGGCGGATTATCTAAAACCGGTTGTTGAAAAATACAAGAAGGAAGGCAAACCTTT
>JASFLL010000105.1:0-5707 GCA_050118115.1 Thioalkalispiraceae bacterium | reverse complement strand
CGGCCCGTTAAAAGTGGAGTTACAGGGTAATCATCTGCTGGCCAGCTTTTTACCTGAAAAACAGTTGAGCGGTACACTGGTACTAAACGTTGCGATTGAAGGCATGGGTTACCACTCACACATTGATGCGGGTGAACGTGAAGGCAGCCAGCCACGGCATGATTTTGTTTTACTGTCACATACCCAGTACGAAAGCAGAGATTTAAACTGGAACGCCCGTCTCCCTGAATTTAATCACAAAGGTGCGACCAGTCTGGCACTGGTTGCCTGGGTCAGTAAAGAGAATGACCCGCGACCAATACAGGCAGTCGGCGGTTATTTAACAAAGCCAGATTGAGTCCAGCGGTGGGGGTGTTATGACCAGGGTGCTGTGTCCGGCTTACTCTTTTTTGCCGAGCAGATTGGTGACTTTAGAGCCCAGTTTGAATAACTTGATAAGGGCAGGCCGCGGTACCTGCCGCATTTGCTCGTACCAGGTTGAGATTGTTTCCATAAACTGCATAACATCGGTTATTCGCTGTTTGATTTCCTCCGGTGTCTCATCATCGTGACTACCCTCCAGGACACAGCCTCGTAACATACTAAGGGTTGGGTCGATTTCACGGCGTTTGCGTTCTTCGATGATGATAGTAAACATTTCCCAGAGATCTTTGAGTGACTCAAAATGATCGCGACGGTCTCCCATAACATGAGAAACGCGAATTAGCCCCCAGCTCTGTAATTCCTTGATGCTGGTACTGACGTTGGATCTCGCTACACTCAGGGTCTCTGCGATTTCCTCGGCATGCAGTGGTTCGGGGGATAAATATAGCAGGGCATGGATTTGTGCGACAGTGCGATTCACGCCCCAGCGTGCACCCATCTCTCCCCAGTGGAGGATGTATTTTTGCATGATTGGTGTCAGTTTCATTTTCGTATCACTATATTCAGTTTGTACTGAAATTAGTGAATTAGTATATACTTGTCAAGCAACTATCATCCGCTATTCACGGGCAGCAGAAATTAAGCCCTGTAAAAGCCAGACAGGCGGGTATTCTGTTTTCGTATTTTGCGTAATATTGTTAGAATGACTGCCCTTTTCGCGAAGACGATGCCCCAGATCGCTATTTTGATGCTGAAACCCGCCTTACAATCGATCGTTGAAGAACTCTGCAACCATGGCTGTCGCCAGGTAACGGTTTATATCAACCAAATCGAAACAGGCAAAATACCCAAGCCAATGACTAACCTGTCAGCTAAGGATAAAGAAAAAGTCCTGCAGGAACTGAAATCGATCATGGCCGTATACGATCGTTGTTGCTAGTTTTGATAAGTTATAAAAAATCTGACCAGTTGATCTGAGAATCACCAAAGACAAAGAAGTGTGGATTCAATAAACTTTCCTTGGTGTTATATGCCAGGGTTTGCATATTGGTATCAGTTAAGTGGCCGCCAGCTTCCTCCACGATACATTGAGCGGCTGCCGTATCCCATTCGGAGGTCGGGCCGAGTCGTGCATAGATATCAGCCTTACCTTCGGCAACCAGACATGATTTTAGCGAACTACCCATGCTTACCAGTTCATATCCAGGTAGATTAGAAAGAAATCGTTTTAAGCCTTCGCCTGCATGTGATCGACTGCCGGCGACGATGATTTTTTTACGAGCCTGTCTGGCCACATTGATCCTGACAGGTTTCTGTCCGGCTTCCTGTTTATAGGCACCAGTCCCCAGCGCCGCGTAGTAACTTATTCCAAGTACCGGTGCGTATATTGCTCCGAGAATCGGTTGATGGTTGTGTATCAGTGCGATATTGACGGTGAATTCCCCGTTTCGTTTGATAAATTCACGTGTCCCATCCAGTGGATCAACTAACCAGTATGTTTCCCAGCGCCTGCGATCTTCGAAAGGGATAGAGACTGACTCTTCAGATAATACTGGATACTGATCGGCGATTTCCTCCAGGCCGTCATCAATCACAGCATGGGCTGCCATATCTGCTTCGGTAACAGGTGATTCATCGCTTTTTTTCTGGACGGAAAACTCCTGTTCGTAAATTGCCAGAATTCGGTCGCCAGCCTGTTTGGCAAGCCTGGTTGTAGCTGGGAGTATTGATTGCAGATCGGGTGCAGGCATAGTACGCACAATGTGCCCTAATGGTCATAGATAGACTGATTGTGCCAGCTTCTAGCCTGTTTTGCCACGTCCAGACAGGCATGGTCTATAAGTATCAGAGCAGAATGTCAGAGATTTTTGGTTTTGAAATGGAATTCCGTATTAAGACGGCCTTCAAAGACAGTGTCAATTTTTATTTCACCATCTCTCTGTTCCACTGAAAAGCCTTTTTGTACGTGTGGACTGAAACTGGTTAGTACCAGATCGGTCTGCCCATATTTCAAATCCAGTGAGACATGCATTGGGAAATAACCATCAAGAAAGCGCCGCATAAAGGGGCCGTTTCTTAGCTTGTATGTTCCATCGGGCAGAACTGTTAACGAGTGGGTATTCGCCTGGATACATATGCTTGCATTATCTTTTATATTTTCGAACTGTACAGTCGTCCCTTCAACCCATGCCCTTTCAATATTTTTAAAGGAGATAATCTTTATATTACGTACCCGGTTTTTGCCAAACACGATCTGGGCCGCAGGGACTTTGTCGATATTGCTATGACATTGTTCTATCAATATCCAGCCATCATTCAGGCTGGCGGGTAATATGGTGACGAAATTTCGGTGATAATGCAGTGACTTACCAGGTTTTTTTGTAAGGAAGACCAGATCGCCTTCATTCACATCCCTTGTATCTTTATAGCGGGGTGGATCCAGAGTATCACTGTTGAACCAACGTTCCAGTTCTTCCTGGGAAATTTCATCACTGACTGCAAGATTTGCAAGTCCTGGATGCAGGAAAAGCACGAATAAAAATACAAGATTTTTAGTAGCCATGACTTTACCTCATAATTTGTCGAATATTTATGTCTCCTCTTTAAGAGTTAGCATAGACTATGCCAGCCGGTTGCAGGGACGATTTGTTTTGATACGTTTCGTGATACCCATCTGGTATAATAAATTCGTAATTTACTAACTAACTTATTGAAAAATGGTTGATTGGCAAGAGATTGATACGGTCCTGCTTGACATGGATGGGACACTTCTGGACCTGTATTTTGACAATTATTTTTGGCGCGAACACGTACCGACGCGCTATGCAGAAAAGCATGAATTGAGTGTTGATGATGCAAAACGCACTCTTTATCCAATTTTTCGCAACAAAGAAGGGACCATGGACTGGTATTGTGTTGATTACTGGACACGGACTCTGGAAATGGATATTGCCCAGCTCAAGGCAGAGGTGGATCATCTTATCGCTATTCATCCATATGTTATTGAGTTCCTGGATCGCCTTCGCAGACATAATAAAGCGGTAGCGCTGGTCACCAACGCACATCAGAAAAGTTTAATGCTAAAGATGGACAGGACCTCACTACATAACCATATCGAGAATATTATCTGCGCACATGATTTTGGAATGCCAAAAGAAAATCCGGATTTCTGGGACAGGCTGCATGAAAGAATCACTTATGATAAAGAGCGAACATTACTTATCGATGACAGCCTGTCGGTATTACGCTCCGCAAAAACATATGGCATAGCCAATTTACTTGCGGTGTATCATCCGGATAGTCGTGACCAAAGGCGTAATGTAGAAGAATTTGATGCAATCGAGGATTTCGATCAAATTATGCCTGATTAAATATATGTGAAACTAATCAGATGTGAAGCGTGTATCCCAGCGCTTGAAACGTTTCCTGCAGTACTTCAATAACGAGTCGTAGCTATCAAAAAATAGCTCAAAACCTTCTTCTGCCGGCGCATCATATTCGCAGTAATCATTGGTATAGTCACGGCACATTTGTGGTCGGGTTTCATAAATTCCACAACGACCATCGGGCTGTAAAAACTGACATGTGGTATAAACTAGCAGGAACCAGCCATCTTCGTCTTTGTATGCCTGAATATTTTTGTGAGCCAGCTGCCATAGTAAGGTGTCGAATTCATCCATGGAGCGAGGTGTGTCGATTTCCTGGGTAATGTAATTACAACATTTAGAGCCTTCACACAGGTCGCATTTATTGTCAGAATTTACGACAACATTCAAGGCTTGGTATTTTGGGTTATCAGTCATACATTACCTGCTTACTATCGAGTAACTGTTTTAGGGAGTGAGGTAGCCGCTGGATTGCTCACATATAGTATCAGGGTGCAAAGGTTATCAGGAATAGATATGAAAATAAACTTCAGAGAAATCAGAGAAAGCCCGGAATACATGTCTTCCGTAATTCGTTATGGCTTCTGGATCCTCTCGACCATTTTCCTTGGTCTGGCTATGAGGAGTGGCTATTACGAACCGGTCTGGGACTTTTACATCTATTTCATGTTGTCATATTTCATTTACGCGACCATCGTATTTGTGAGTGTTCTTATCAAGCCACGGGTTTCATACCGACCATATGTCACTATTCCTTTTGATATTGCTGCTATCAGTATTGCCATGCTGTTTACTGAAGATGGACCATTCAGTCCGTTCTTTTTGTTTTATGCATGGTATTTCGTAAGCTACAGCTTGCGCTATGGTCGTGGCCCGTTAATTGCCTCTACCATTTTCAGTATTGCCGCTTTTGCTATTGTCTTGTCGCTTACTGATGGCTGGTATTCGCATGTCTATGATGTAGTTATGTACCTGGTATTTTTGATTGTGATGCCTGTTTATCTCGATGCTATGTTAAGGCGCATCAATCGGGCACGTGATGAGGCCAACCAGGCCAACCAGGCCAAGAGTGAATTTCTTGCGGCAATGAGTCACGAGATACGTACGCCGATGAGCGGTATCGTTGGTGTCACCAGTTTGCTCGGACAGACTGATCTAAACAGCGATCAACGTGAATATGTATCTGCATTGCAGGAGTCATCGGTGGCCTTAAACGCCCTGATCGATGATGTGCTGGACCTATCAAAGATTGAAGCAGGTAAATACAGCCTTGAGATCGAGCCGTTCAACCTGGCCAAGACATTATTTGGTGTTACCCAGATGTTCACGGCAAGTGCCAATGCAAAAGGACTTGAGTTGTTTTTAGATTTTTCACCGGATGTACCGAAGTATGTTTATGGTGATGGTAAGCGTTTGCGTCAGATCGTTTTAAATCTGGTAAGTAATGCTGTGAAGTTTACCGAGCGGGGTGAAGTATTGGTAAAAGCATTCTTAACCCAGAAAAATGAAACAGACGAAACAATTAAGGTACGTATTGAGGTTCATGATACAGGACCTGGACTTGGCGAAACTGATCGAAAACAAATTTTTGAACCATTTTACCAGTCAAGTACCAAATCTCGTCTGAAGCAGGAGCAATCGGGTACGGGGCTGGGTACAACAATATCTGCAAACCTGGTTCATCTAATGAACGGTAAAATAGGTGTGGAAAGCGAGAAAAACAAAGGTTCGTGTTTCTGGTTTGAAATTTCCTGGAAGTTTGTTCCTGAATCTTCGGTTACTGAAATGCCTCAGAACAGACCACTCATAGCCTATGAGTCAAATAAGAGTTCTGCCAGAATACTGGAAGAGTACTGTCGGGGAATGGTCTGGCCATGTTCAATCGCTAGTGAAAAGAACACGTTAACGAATCTGGTTAAAAAAAGCCTGGCTGATGGAAACCATCCAATTGTACTGCT
>JASFLL010000104.1:0-5717 GCA_050118115.1 Thioalkalispiraceae bacterium | reverse complement strand
ACGTAGATCAGGGCGCGTATATTTAGTGGCAATAAACTTTTTTTCAAGTCCTTGATCGCTTTACCGGCAACCCTATATCGGGGATAGACAATGAATTAACATTTTTTTCAAAAGGAGAATAGATCATGTCATTAGTACGATATGAGCCATGGAGCTTATTAAACCAGTTGAGCAAGGAACTTGACCGTAGTTTCCGTGGCAGTGAAAGCAGTGATGTCGCCACCAGCGACTGGACCCCGGCCGTCGACATCAAAGAGAACGCCGATAACTTTGTGATCGTTGCCGATATCCCGGGTGTCGATCCGAAGGATATCGAAGTCCATATGGAAAATGGTGTCCTCTCGATTAAAGGCGAACGTGAAGCTGAAAAGAAAGAAGAGAAAGAAGGCTACAAGCGTGTTGAACGCTCTTATGGATCTTTTTATCGTCGCTTCAGCATGCCCGAGACCGCTGATCCCAACAAGATCAACGCCAAGAGCAAAAACGGTGTGCTTGAGATTACTATTCCCAAGCAGGAAAAAGAGCAACCACGCAAGATCGAAGTACAACATTAATCCTGCTTTAAGGAAACATGTTGATAATGATCCGTGGTTTGGCCTGAATAGCGCCGAAGTACTATGAGTGATTAACCACGCATGAACAAATCATGCGTGGTTTTTTTCTGCCCGTAAAAAACCACACTGAACTTTTTTGTATTACTCAAGTCGATCGATACAACTGCACGAAATAAAACAACTCATCACGCTCGTTACATTATGTAACGAAGTTGTAGTGTTACCTGATAATTAATTTTTTTAAAAAGGTGTTGGACAATGAGGATCCTTAAAATTTTCCTGGCTGCGCTTAGCCTGCAATTCATCGTATTGCTTCCCTTAACCCCGATGGCGCATGCCGCACTTCCGCTCGCAGACAGTCAGGGACAACAGCTACCGACGCTGGCCCCCATGTTGAAAAAGGCCTTGCCGGCTGTGGTTAACATTGCCACCCGCGGGACGGTACGCGTGCAGTCCAATCCCTTAATGGAAGACCCGTTCTTCCGACGCTTTTTTAACATTCCGGATCAGCCCCGTGAACAACAGGTGCAGAGCCTGGGCTCCGGTGTGATCGTGGATGCCGACAAGGGTTACATCCTGACCAACAATCACGTGATCGACAAGGCCGATGAGATCGCGGTGACCCTGTCCGATGGACGCAGTCTCAAGGCCAAGCTGATTGGCACCGATCCGGAAACGGATGTGGCCGTCATCCAGATTAAAGCCGACAAACTGACCGCCCTCAAGATTGCGAATTCAGACAAATTGCAGGTCGGTGACTTTGCGGTGGCCGTCGGGAATCCCTATGGACTGGGACAGACGGTAACCTCGGGGATCGTCAGTGCCCTGGGGCGCAGTGGTCTGGGCATTGAAGGTTACGAAGACTTTATCCAGACCGATGCCTCCATTAATCCGGGTAACTCGGGTGGCGCCCTGGTCAATTTGCGCGGCGAGTTGATCGGCATTAACACGGCCATCTTTTCCCAGAGTGGGGGCAATATTGGTATCGGTTTTGCGATCCCCATCAACATGGCCCACGGGGTCATGATGCAGCTGATCCAGCACGGCGAGATCAAACGTGGCCGTCTCGGTGCCCAGGTCCAGGACCTGACCCCCGACCTGGCCCAGGCCTTTAACCTGAAAGACAGCAAAGGCGGTGCGGTGGTGACCCAGGTCCTGCCGGACTCCTCAGCCGAGCATGCCGGGCTGAAAACCGGTGACGTGGTCACCGACATCAATGGCAAGGCCATCAAGGATGCCACCGATGTGCGCAACATCATTGGCCTGCTGCGGATCGGCGACAAGGTACACCTCAAGGTCCTGCGCAACGGCGAAGTCAAAGACCTGGTCGCGGTAGTCAAAGAACCGGACGGTATCAGCAACCAGGGCAAGGCCATCCATGGCAAGCTGGAAGGCGCCCAGTTTGGCAATATCGAGAAAGGGTCACGTCTGTATGGCCGTATCGAGGGTGTGCTGGTGCTGGACGTGGAAACCGGCAGCCCGGCCTGGCAGGCGGGAATCCGCAAAGGCGATGTCATCGTCTCTGCTAATCGCAAGAAAATCAGGAACTTAAAAGAGTTTAAACAGGCCATCAAGGGCTCGAAAAAACTCCTGCTCAATATCCAGCGCGGAAACGCCGCTTTATTCCTATACTTATAATTAGTCAATACGCCTGATTTCAGCATGAAACCCGGCACAATCTGTAAAGGATTGTGCCGTGCTTCATTCCTATATATAGATTACGATATAGCAGGGAGACGCCCATAGCTCCCTGACATTCTCGCAACGGAAGCAAGTCATGAGCTGTCAGGTGTAACTGGCTGGCGCAGGGGCGGATAAGACTCGTTATCAAGATGGCACGCTAATACGTAAATGAAATTCCGGTTTAAAGATAGCACCCAAAGTGTCCGGGTACTGGCCTTGCTGGGCATACTGCTGTTTGCCTGTGGTCTCATCCTTTGGAGTGCTTTCGACCAGCAATCCTCGACCGAACAGGAAAGAACCCTGCAGGTGAAGACCACGCTGGACGGCACGGCGATGGAGATCGATCAGTACCTGGAGAACCTGAATACCCAGATCGCCAACCTCTCGTTTATTTATCGTAAACAGATCCAGACCGTACTGGATAACCCGCTGGATCAGCAGGAGCGGGAAAAACTGGAAACCACGCTGCGCAAGTACATCCCGGAACTGTTCACGGTAACCATTGCCAACGAAAACGGCGTATTGTTACTGGATGACTTCCAGGGGCTGATCAGCAACACCGCCCGCGCCAATCTGAAGAGCTTTGCCAAAACTGGCATGCAACCCCGTGTTGAAATGTATAACGATAAAGCCGGCCAACACTTCGATATGATGACCAGGGTCAAAATGTCCAACGGTGATCACAACATCGTTTACTTCAGTTTTTTTCCAACTCGCATTAAGACGCTGTTTGAAACCAACCAGATTTATAACTGCCACATCGTACTGGCGCATAGCAGGCACAAAGGCAAAGTAGAATTTACCCTGCAGGATAAGGGCCTCGCTTCCCAGGACAGGACGGCCAAGGATGACATCTATGAAGCCGCGGTTTACATTTCGCCGATTAAAAACGCCAACTGGGAACTGGTGGCGATCGACAAAGCGACTATACCCTTTGCTTCGGCCTGGAGTACGGCACTGTGGGCCTTTAGTTTATTACTATTACTGGGCAGCACCGCACTCTGGTTTCTGAGTCGTTCCGACAGGGTGTTACTCACGCAAAGTGCCGCCCTGCAACGTGAACAGCGACGCCTCAATCACCTGCAACAGACAACCGTTTCCTCCGAAATGAGTTTTCATGAAAAAGTCCGTGACCTGCTGGTCATGGGTCTCGATGAATACGGAATGGAAGTAGCGATCCTGTCACGGGTGGAAGGCAATACTTACACTATCGTAACCGCCGTCAGTCCCGATAACCTGTTGCAACCGGGCATGAGTTTCAACCTGGCCAATACCTACTGTCGGCATACTCTGAAGGAAGGCCGCCCCAAGGGTATTGAAAAGACGTCTCCTGAGCTGGGAATGGATCATCCGTTTTACACCAAGAAACAGATCGCCTCTTATATCGGTACTGCCGTTTATGTGCGTGGCAAAGTCTACGGGACGCTCAACTTTTCCAGCTATGAACCTTACAAGGGTCAGTTTACGCCGGAAGACTTTCGGTTCCTGCAACTAATGGCGCAATGGATCGGCCTGGAGATCGAGCGTCGAGAGTCCGAGCAAACCTCGCAGACCAAAAACCAGTTACTCGAATCCATCAGTCGCGCGCAATCGTATTTCATCAGCGATCAAATACAACCGAACGCCATGTTTGATCAAATCCTGTCTGATCTGCTTTCGCTTTCCTATAGCAATGTCGGCTTTATCGCTGAGATCATCAATAGCGGCGAGAATAAACAGCATGTAGAAATTCGTGCCATGGGTCAGCGCTATGAGAATAGTGATGCACTGGTCAACCTGTTTGAAGACATGCTGAAAAACTCAAAACCTACTGACAAGAAAAATGTTCTGACCGAAGTGATTCGCAGTGGTGCACCGATTATCTCCAACAACCTCGATGATGAAGACGCGGTCTTTCCACTCAGTGCATTTCTGGGCGTACCTCTTTACCACGGTACCCAGCTGGTGGGTATCTTCGGCCTGGCCAACAGTCCGGACGGTTACCATGAAAGTTTTCTCTATACCCTGGCGCCGCTTGCCACTGCCACCGCCAACCTGATCTGGGCCCTGCGCAACGAAGAGCAGCGTATCAATACCGAACATGCCCTGCGTGAATCGGAAGAACAGCTGAAGCTGGCAATGGAAGGTGCCAACGATGGACTCTGGGACTGGGACATCGAAAATAATCACGCCTATTACAGTCCGCGCTGGCAAACCATGCTGGGTTATAAGGCCGGCGAGATTAAAGCCCTGTTCAAAAACAAAGAGGCCCTCATCCATCCCAACGATCTGCAACGGGTAAAGGAAACCCTGCAGGAACACCTGGATAATAAAACCACCATTTATCAAAGCGAACATCGGGTAAAAACCAAATCCGGTAAATGGCTCTGGATCCTGGACCGCGGCAAGGTAGTGGAACGTAGTCCATCGGGTCGACCATTACGTATCGTCGGTACCCACACTGATATCACTGAACGTAAAATCGCGGAAGAAGCCGTGCGTGAAAGAGAGACCCGGATCGCGGCGATTCTTGATACCGCGGTGGATGGGATCATTACCATCAGTGACATAGGGACCATCGAAACATTCAACCCCGCCGCGGAAAAAATCTTTGGATATAGAGCTGAACAGGTGCTTGGGCGCAATGTCAGCCTTCTCATGACCGGCGACGATGCCGAACTGCATGACACCTTTATCAAGCGTTACCTGACCAGCGGCCAGGCCAAGATCCTCGGCCAACGTCGTGAGGTTATGGGTCGACGTGCGGATGGTTCGATCTTCCCAATGCAACTGGCGGTCAGTGAAATGAAACTGGGCGATCGCCGCCACTTCACCGGAATTATCCGCGACATTACCCTGACCAAGGAAGCGGAACGCCTGCTTGAAGACACCATGGCCTTTAAACAGGGTATTCTCGATAGTGCCAAGTTAAGTATTATTTCGACCGATGCCAACGGTGTGATCCAGACCTTTAACGCGGCCGCACAACAGATGCTCGGTTACAGTGAGCGTGAACTGATCGGTCGTGCCACACCGGAAATTTTCCATGACCGGGATGAAATTACGCAACGGGCCATCCAGTTGAGTGAAGAACTGGGTACGCACATTCGTGCCGGTTTCGAAGTATTCGTTGCCAAGGCGCGTAGTGGTATCGCCGATGAACAACAGTGGACTTACATCGGCAAAAACGGCAAGCGCTTCCCGGTGTTACTTACCATGACGGCGTTACACGATCAGCATGACGAGATTATCGGTTTCGTGGCCATCGCCCGAGATATCAGTCGCCAACAACAGGCCGAAGAAGAGATCAGCCGATTCAAGACCACTCTGGATATGACGCTCGACTGCGTATTCATGTTCTCACCGGAAAGCCTGCGTTACTTCTACGTTAACCAGGGTGCAATGGAACAGGTGGGTTATACCTATAACGAATTGTTACGGATGTCCCCGGTGGATATCTTGACTGAATATGATGAAAAGAGTTTTCGTCGTATGCTTGAT
>JASFLL010000103.1:0-5732 GCA_050118115.1 Thioalkalispiraceae bacterium | reverse complement strand
GCTCGACCAGGTTAAGTATGTTGGAAAGGTTTTTAGCATACTCGGGGATATCGGCCTCATCGATCTGCAGCCGTGCCAGGTTGGCAATCTTTTTTACGTCATCGCTGTCTAGTGACATAGTGTCCTCGTTCTATTTTCTCTATTTTCGACCTGATTTCGTTCCATCCCGCCCTGGGGCCAAATGTGAACCACCGTACAAAAATCCAAGTAATTTCAACGTCCTGCTTGCCCAATGCCCGCGGGTTGATTAAAGTAAGCGATTATTACTATATATTCACTATATATAAGTATTACTGGCTCAACTTAATCAGAAAGTAGATATTCATATGTTCGAAAGTTTCAGGGGTATGTTCTCCAACGATGTGTCCATTGACCTGGGCACCGCCAACACCCTCATCTACGTCCGAGGAAAAGGGATTGTACTAGATGAACCGTCTGTCGTCGCTATCCGTCAGGAACGGGGACCGGGTGGACCCAAATCCATTGCCGCCGTCGGTACCGATGCCAAGCGCATGCTGGGCCGCACACCGGGCAATATTGTTGCCATCCGCCCCATGAAGGACGGCGTGATTGCTGATTTTACCGTCACCGAGAAGATGCTCCAGCACTTTATCCGTAAGGTGCATGAAGCCCGTTTCTTCCGGCCCAGTCCCAGGGTCCTGATCTGTGTGCCCTGTGGCTCAACCCAGGTGGAACGCCGCGCAATCCGCGAATCAGCCGCAGGTGCCGGAGCCCGGGAAGTCTTCCTGATTGAAGAACCCATGGCCGCCGCGATTGGCGCGGGCATGCCGATCTCCGAGGCCAGCGGTTCCATGGTACTGGATATTGGTGGCGGCACCACTGAGGTTGCGGTTATTTCCCTCAGCGGTATCGTATATTCCGCCTCGGTTCGGATCGGTGGCGACCGTTTTGATGAGGCCATTATTAATTATGTTCGTCGTAATTATGGCTCCCTGATCGGCGAATCCACTGCCGAGCGTATCAAGCAGGAGATCGGTTCGGCCTATCCGGGCAATGAAGTCCGCGAGATGGAAGTCCGTGGCCGTAACCTGGCTGAAGGTGTACCTCGCAGTTTCACCCTGAACAGTAACGAAATCCTCGAAGCACTGCAGGAACCGCTTTCCGGTATTGTCAGCGCGGTCAAAACCGCCCTGGAGCAGACCCCACCCGAACTGGCTGCGGATATTGCCGAACGCGGCATGGTCCTCACTGGTGGTGGTGCCCTGTTGCGTGATCTGGACCGTCTGCTAATGGAAGAGACCGGCCTGCCGGTCATCATCGCAGAGGAACCCCTCACCTGTGTCGCCCGTGGTGGTGGACGTGCCCTGGAGATGATCGATGAATATGGTGGAGACCTGTTCACCGTTGAATAAACCGGATTCATGGAATTATGGAATTTTGGTTCGAGTCCGTTAACCATATCAGGGACTGTCATTAAGGAGACCTGCCGTTAAACTCCTGTTTAAACAAGGCCCTTCATTAGGCATACGCCTTATTGTTCTTAGCTTGCTCTCGGTGATCCTGATGGTCCTGGATCACCGTTTTCACGCTATCGACACTGTTCGCTCAGCATTAACCATCGTTGTCGCCCCTATCCAGTACGTTGTTAATCTGCCCGCGGATATCGCTGACTGGGCTTCGGGTTCATTTGTTTCTCATTCCACTCTGGAGAAAGAAAACGAGACGCTGAAAATCCAGAACCAGCTGTTGAAGGCCAAGCTACAAAAATATGCAGACCTGAAGGCAAAAAATGCCAACCTGAAAGCATTGCTTAAATCCTCACAGGAGCATGAGGAAAAACTCGAGCGCGTCCTGGTCACGGAAATTCTGTCAATTGATCTCGATCCCTTTCGCCGCAAGTTTGTGATTAACAAAGGTACCAGCCAAGGTGTTTACATAGGGCAACCCATCATTGGCGCCCAGGGCGTAATGGGCAAGGTCGTCCACGTGGGGCCACTTTCCAGTACCGCCCTGCTGATTACAGATGCCAGCCATTCCATACCGGTACAAATTAATCGAAACGGGGTACGCGCCATTGCTGTAGGCGTTCCAAAGAACAATCAGCTGGAACTCATCCACCAGCCCAATAATACGGATATCATGGTGGATGATTTACTCGTGACATCCGGACTTGGTTGCGTGTTTCCAGATGGTTACCCGGTCGGCCGAGTCGTGGATATCACCACCAACCCCAGCCTGCCGTTTGCAAAGATTATGGTACAACCTACGGCCCAGCTTGATCGCGATCGCGAGGCCCTGCTGGTCTGGCCAACTTATAGTGGTAAGCGACAAAGTGAGTGTAAAGGGCCGGAGGAAACAGAAAAATGAGTATCGTACAAAGACAGGGTACCGCTATTATTGTACTGAGTTTCATCATTGCCCTGATGCTTACCATCATGCCGTTACCCGACTGGGCCGAGGAGATCAGGCCACAATGGGCGGTACTGGTTTTAATTTACTGGGCAATGGCCCTGCCGCAACGTGTCAGTGTTGGCAGCGGCTGGGTGCTGGGTCTGTTACTCGATGTAGCCAACGATGCCGTCCTCGGGCAAAATGCCCTGGCGCTGGCATTTATTGCCTTTTTGACCTCACATCTGCATCAGCGGTTAAGAGTATTTCCGCAATCTCAGCAAGCCATCGTGGTACTTGTTTTTTGTGTAATCTATAACTTGATTGTCTTATGGATTAAAGGTATTACCGGCAATGCGCCCAGTGTCTGGCTAATCGTACTACCAAGCTTTACGACTGCGTTAGTCTGGCCTCTGATCTTTATTGTCCTTCGGCATGCAAGGCGAGTCTATCGCGTCACTTAAAATATGGTTCAACGTCCTTCAGTCACTATCAAGGATCACTTTCGCGAAACGCATCTGTTTCAACACCGTTTGTTGATCACTGTCATCATCACGATCGTGCTGCTGTTGATACTGATTGCGCGCCTGTTTTTTCTACAGGTCATTAACCATGAACACTACACCACGCTATCAGAAGAAAACCGGTTGAATATTCTACCGATTGCGCCGATTCGCGGATTAATCTATGACCGCAATGGTGTATTGCTGGCCCAGAACCTGCCCAGTTTCACACTGCAAATCGTCCCGGAGCACACCAAAGACCTGGACAAAACGATCGCAGAATTGCGCAAACTCATCAGTATCTCTGATGATGAGGTCACACAATTCAAGGAATTATTGAAAAGGAAACGCCGCTTCGAAGGTATCCCTCTACGCTATAGGCTCAATGACGTTGAGCGGGCAAAAGTTGCCGTCAACCAGGACCGTTTACCAGGTGTAAGAATTGAAGCACAACTGACCCGTGATTATCCACAGGGCAAGCTGGCATCACATGCAATCGGATATGTAGGTCGAATCAATGAAGAGGAACTCAGAAAGTTAAATGCCGTGCGTTATAGTGCCACGGAGTATATTGGCAAGGTTGGTGTGGAACGATCCTATGAAGATATTTTGCATGGTGAGGTCGGTACGGCCCGGGTAGAAACCAATTCACAGGGCAGGATCATGAATAGTGAAACCGAGATCAATCCTGAACCCGGTAAAGACCTGTATATGACGCTGGATATCAATGTACAGCAGATTGCCGAAAAAGCCTTTGGCGATAATAACGGTGCCCTGGTTGCCCTGGATCCGCGCAATGGTGAAGTTCTCGCTTTCGTCAGTATTCCGACTTTTGATCCTAATCTTTTTGTCAATGGCATCGACGCCAGGGCATACAAGGAACTTAGTACATCAAAAGATCGCCCCCTGTTTAATCGCGCACTCCAGGGACAGTACCCGCCTGGCTCAACTATCAAGCCATTTATCGGGCTTGCAGGTCTGGAAGATAACCTGATTACCAGTGATGATTCGGTCAAATGTCCAGGCTACTACATGTTAAAAAATGACGACCGAAAATATCGCGACTGGAAAAAACGTGGTCACGGAGAAACTGACCTGACCAAGGCCATCGTCGAATCATGCGATGTTTATTTCTATGATTTAGCTATGGCCCTGAAAATTGATCGAATGGAGAGTTTTCTTGCCCTATTCGGTGTGGGTAAACCGACGGGTATTGATATTCGTGGTGAAGCTGATGGTTTACTGCCTTCAAGGGCATGGAAAAGGAAAACCTATCATTTACCCTGGTTTCCGGGGGAAACATTGATCACAGGCATCGGCCAGGGCTTTACCCTGACGACACCCTTGCAACTGGCGAGCATGACAGCAACACTGGGCAGTAAAGGAAAACACCTCAAACCAAGGATCATTCATGCCATTGGCGAGCCTGGCTCCGAAGAGATCACGCTCCTGAAACCACGTTTTATCGGTGAAGTTCCCAAGGAAAATCCCAAACACTGGGATACGATCATCGACGCAATGACAAAAGTTGTGCATAGCCTGCATGGTACAGCACGTAGCATAAATCATGATCTCAAATACAAGGTGGCAGGAAAAACCGGAACAGCGCAGGTATTTGGTGTTAAAGAAGATGAAGAGTACGATGAAGAAAAAATTGCGAAGAAATTACGTGATCACGCGCTGTTTATCTCGTTTGCACCTGTCGATGAACCGAAAATTGCAGTGGCTGTCATAGTAGAGAATGGTGGGCATGGCGGCTCAGCAGCAGCCCCCATTGCCCGTAAGGTCATGGATGCCTATTTACTGAAGGATAAATGATGCCCGGTTTTACCAAAGCAGAATTTACTGACACCACTCGCATCCATGCTGGACGACGGGTTTTGCACAATTTTCACATCGACCTGCCTTTATTGCTGAGCCTGCTGGTACTCGTGGGTGTTGGTTTAATGGTGTTATACAGTGCCAGTGAACAGGATACCGGGCTTGTTGCCAAACAATTACTGCGCCTCGGTATCGCCTTTACTGTCATGTTTACCATAGCCCAGATCTCCCCCGACACATTGCGATACTGGAGCCCCTGGCTATTTGCCGCAGGCCTGATCATGTTGATTGCGGTACTGCTTATTGGTGAAGAAGGTAAAGGTGCAACACGCTGGCTTAAACTGGGTTTCTTCAGCTTTCAGCCGTCTGAACTCATGAAACTTGCATTACCAATGTTACTGTCCTGGTACCTGTCTGAAGTTAACCTGCCACCCAGGTTTAAACATGTCATGATTGCAGCATTCGTATTGCTGATACCGATTCTGCTGGTCGCCAAGCAGCCTGATCTCGGTACCGCGCTATTACTTGCCAGTTCTGGAATTTTCGTTCTATTCCTGGCCGGCTTACGCTGGTTCTACATCATCACCAGCGTGGTGATGCTAATCCCGACTTCATTACTTTTATGGTTCTACGGGATGCATGACTATCAGCGCAACCGTGTCCTGACTTTCCTGAATCCAGAGAGTGATTTACGCGGCTCGGGCTACCATATTAACCAGTCATCTATCGCCATCGGTTCGGGTGGAACTTATGGGAAAGGCTGGTTGAATGGCACTCAGTCACACCTGGACTTTTTGCCAGAACGCAAGACTGATTTCATTTTCCCGGTATTTAGCGAAGAATTCGGCTTAATTGGGGCCCTGCTCCTGCTTACCATTTACGCTGCGATTATCGCCAGGGGACTGGTCATCGCAGCACAGGCACAGGACACATTTACACGCTTGCTTGCCGGCAGTATCACCCTGACATTCTTTATATATGTATTTATCAATATCGGTATGGTTAGCGGATTATTACCCGTTGTCGGCATTCCCTTACCTCTGGTCAGCTACGGAGGAA
>JASFLL010000102.1:0-5750 GCA_050118115.1 Thioalkalispiraceae bacterium | reverse complement strand
TGAGGATCAGTTCCATGGCAAAACCCATCTTGCCACCAGGGACGACGATGGTATTTGGGCGTGACATGAATGAATCCGTGATCATATTCAGAATATATGGGAAGTCCACATGATCCGGCTTGCGGAAACGAATCACGATAAAGCTTTCATCAGGAGTCGGTATATCACGGGCGATGAAAGGGTTTGAGGTATCCACGGTCGGTACACGCTGGAAGTTGATATCTGTGCGTGAAAATTGCGGGGTAATATAATTTACATAGTCATCCATTCGACGCAGGATCGTATCGACAATGGCCTCGGCTGAATAACCACGCTGGGCATTGTCACGATGAATCTTCTGGATCCACTCAAGGTTAACGATCGGTACCACACCAACCAGCAGGTCAGTGTGCTTGGCGACATCGACGTCACCGTCGACCACACCACCATGCAGGCCTTCATAAAATAAAAGATCCGTGTCTTCGGTGATGTCTTCGAAAGGAGTGAACTGGCCAGGACCCAGGTCAGTTCCCAGGCGGGCATTATGCATGTCGGCTTCTTCTTCACTATGCAGATAGTAGCGGCGCTTACACTTACCGGTCTTTCCATAGGTTTCGAACGTTTCAGCCAGCGTGTCGAAGTGATTGGATTCCGGGCCGAAGTGACTGAGCTGTTTGCCCTTGGCGGCATATTCTTCAATGGCCACTTTCATGGCAGCACGGTCGTAACGGTGATAGCTGTCGCCTTCAACCACCAAGGGATTGATCTTCTCGCGGAAGAAAATGTGCTCAAAGGCGTTTTTCACGGTGGTGGTACCGGCGCCAGATGAGCCCGTTACTGCGATAATCGGGTGCTTCGCAGACATGAGGTACTCCTAAAATCTTGATTAAATATTGTTTGGACTCGTCTAAGTGCTTGTTTTTACACTTTTTTATCAAGTCCCCCTGAAATCGAGCCGCCTATTGTACTGAAAACACCCATGGCTGTAACCCTTGACGGGGCATTTTTCATGCCCGCACTGTAGACAGGGTAGGTAGATTTTTATGCCCGGCTAGCCTTACAAATGGTTTTGATATCAGTTGCGCTCGCGTTCAATGGCCCGATAACCGATATCGTGTCGATAGTAGGCGCCCTCCCAGGAGATTTTCTGTATCTGGGCATAGGCCTTGTCTCGTGCATCGGCGACCGAGTTGCCCAGTGCGGTGACACAGAGAACACGGCCACCATTGGTAACAATCTTATCGCCATCGTTTGTGGTACCAGCGTGGAAGACTTTTACATCGGGACCAGTATCCGGGGTCGAGACGCCCTTGATGATTTTGCCCTTTTCATAACTGCCGGGATAACCGCCTGCGGCCATTACAACACCCATACAGGCGCGCGGGTCCCACTGGGCCTCAACTTTGTCCAGAGTGCTGTTTACTGCCGCCTGACAGAGCTCAACCAGATCAGATTGCAATCGCATCATGATGGGCTGGGTTTCCGGGTCGCCGAAGCGAACATTATATTCAATGACTTTCGGGGCCCCGTCGGCCATGATCATCAGGCCAGCATAGAGAAACCCTGTATAGGGATGTCCTTCGGCTGCCATGCCTTTTACAGTGGGTTCAATGACCTCCTGCATGATGCGATCGTGGATTTCAGTGGTTACTACGGGCGCAGGGGAGTAAGCACCCATACCCC
Source organism: Thioalkalispiraceae bacterium (assembly GCA_050118115.1). Classification (GTDB taxonomy): domain Bacteria; phylum Pseudomonadota; class Gammaproteobacteria; order UBA6429; family Thiohalophilaceae; genus SZUA-24. The sequence goes on along the minus strand of JASFLL010000102.1, from coordinate 4,088 downwards.
CGGTATTCAGGCCCGTATCGCCCTCACCAACCCTTTTATGGTCCTGGCTGGTGGCCATGGGCAGGATATGCTCACCGTCCACCATGCAGATAAAGCTGGCCTCTTCGCCATCGAGAAACTCCTCAATCACGACACGGTGCCCGGCATCCCCAAAGGCATTACCGGAAAGCATGTCCTTGACTGCCGTGATGGCTTGATCCTCCGTCATGGCGACGATGACACCCTTGCCCGCAGCCAGGCCATCGGCTTTTACCACGATGGGTGCACCCTGTTCCTTTATATATGTAATCGCGGCCTCGACTTCAGTGAAATTCTGGTAGGCGGCTGTTGGGATCCTGTGGCGGGCAAGAAAATCTTTGGTAAAGGCCTTGGAGCCTTCCAGTTGGGCGGCACCTCGGCTGGGACCAAAACAGGCCAGTCCTGCTTCGCTAAAGGTATCAACAATGCCTTCAACCAGCGGGGCTTCAGGCCCAATGATGGTTAACGCAATTTGTCGCTGCTGTGCAAATTCGAGTAGTTGTGGAATGTCTTCGGCTGCAATGGCAACATTCTCAATCTTGTCTTCCTGGGCGGTACCGGCATTACCGGGTGCGACATAGACTTTGCTGACCCTGGCAGACTGGGCCGCTTTCCAGGCCAGGGCATGTTCACGCCCGCCACTGCCGACTATTAATATGTTCATGTAATTCAGTTCCAAATTTTAGGGGCCAGGTCATGCAGCTGCAACTGGCTGCCTGACCATTGATTTATTGTTTGTCTGGTTTGTTATGATGCAGCATATACTTGGTGGTTTCAAAAATTCCAAGCGCCAGATTGCGCATTTTTTCAGTTTGTTCCGGGTGTTCCGCCACCACGTTGTTGCGATCATCTTTTGCATGAATGTCATATAACACTGTCTTACTGCCGTCTTCCAGTACGGTTAGATAGTAATCTTTGCTGAGTAGTCCCAGCATATAGTCACTACCGTGCGTAAATATGAAGGCATATCTGTCCTTATCGAAAGTGGGATCAAGCAGATCGCGCCCCAGGGTCGTGTTGGTATATTCCGTACCAGTTAGTCCGGCAATCGTTGGCAGTAAATCAAGTTCGCTGGCCACTTTTTGTATTTGCTCGGGTTTTAATAACTTGGGGGCATAAAAAATCAGGGGTGTTTGCATCCCGGTCAGTTGAGTGTGGTTGAGGTAAGCCGGGGAATGTTCTCCAGGGTAGCCAACAATGCCATGGTCGCCATAAAAGACGAAGATGGTGTTATCAAAATAGGGTTCTTTGCGTGCCTGCTTGATAAAGTAGCCCACACTATAATCCAGAAAACGAAAGGCGTTGAATTCGTCTTCACTGATAAAGCCATTTTTCCTTAATAACTCCTTGTCGACATGGCGACGTTTAAATCCATAACTGTCTTCAGGAATGTGGTAAGGACGATGGTTGCCAGCAGTCTGAATGATGGCAAAGAAAGGCTTATCCTGTTTGCGTAGCACCCAGTTTGCCTCGACAAACAAACTGGCATCATCGATACCCCAGACATCCATGCGTGGTTTGGTATAACTGCCTTCTTCATAAAGATGTAAGCCGGTAATGTTGTTTTGCAATATACCCCGGATATTGCCCCAGTTGGCGCTCCCACCAATAAAATAGAATTTTTCATAGCCTTTGAAATTGTTGATGATGGTGCGTTGATCCACAACCAGTGGATTTCGTGTAGAAGTTTTATGGGTCTCAATATCTGGCAGTCCGGTAATAGCAGCAAACACGGAGCGAGCAGTGCCTGTATGTGGCGCGAAATAATGCCGGAAGGAAATGCTGTTGCTTTCCAGTTTGTCAAAGTAGGGTGTTGGGTCGAGACCGTTACCAAACGCACCGGTTTTGTATGCTGCAAAGGATTCAAGAAACACCATCACTACATTGGGTGGCTTAGTTGTTTGCTGTTTTGCAGGTACATGACGAGTGTAGTTCAGTTTGGCTTTATCAGGATGATCGACACCAAGATAGTGAACCATCAGGTCATAGTAGTGACGGGTTTTCTCTGTATCGAAAGTGATTTGCTTATTCTTGATGGTGTTAAAGAAATATAAAACCGGATTGGAAGCGACTGATGAGGCATAGGCATTGGTACTGAAAAAGGCATCGCTCCAGCGCAACGGATAATAGGAAAACTTGCCGAATATCGCGAACAGAAAAACAAAAAAGCTCACCGGTGCGATCCAGAGTTTGTGACGTTTTCTGATTTGTATAGTGGGTTGGGCCGCATAGTATTTTAATAGCCGGTGGACTACATATGCATCCAGGCTAACCAGGAATATCACCAGCAGGCTCCAGGGAATGACATGGTAAGACTCCCATACCATCTGACTGGAAGTTGTAAAATTATCCAGGAAACGTAAGACTGTGGCGTCCACACGTTTATTCAGATAGGCATAATGTCCGAAGTCCACCAGGTAGAACAGAAGCACACCACTGGCTGCAATGACAAGATAGGCTAACCAGAAGTGGTGAGTATATTTATTTCGAAACGGGCTGAACCAGGAAATCCAGCCAATTAAAAAAACGGGTATCAGCACGTATAGAGTCAGCCGCAGATCGAATTTGGTGCCGAGGTAAAAGGCATAGAGCAGGTCATTGGTCGGAATGGGGTCAACCGGGTTTTTAAACGTAAACCAGAAAATCAGACGCATAGCGAATAAAATCACAAGCGTTAGTAGGGTAATTGCCAATATAAATCTGAACAGGCGGGGGATATGCTGCAACGGCTTCATCAGTCTCACAAAAAGGTAAATTGGTAACTTGTAGTTAAATGTTGAAATGGTAGCATGTTGGCTACACTGGTAATAATGACTGGTGAGTATACAATAAGTTCCTTTCCACAAATAGTGACACGATCTTGACAAAGACAACCATCTTCAAACGTATCATTCTTGGCTTTATCAGCCTGCTGGTTATTGCGGCGCTGGGCTGGTTTTCGACGGTATGGTACCAGAGCCGTGTGACCGGGGACCGCCCGGTTTATCTGCAGCTGGCGGCGCCTGATAAAATGACATTACGCTGGGGTACAGAAACAGCGTCGGCTGATCGTGTTTTTTACGGTTTGGGGCCCGACCAGCTTGATAACCAGCAACAGGAAACCGAAGCGACGGTCAATCATCGCATCAGACTCCAGGGGCTGACTCCAGCCACCCGCTATTATTATCGGATTAAACATCGTGGAGAGTGGCTGCAACCACAGGCCGAATGGTTTTATACTTCGCCGCTCCCGACCAGCAATGAGCTGACTCGCCTGTGGATATTGGGCGACCCGGGTAAATCACGTTCCAGGGCAAAGGTGCAGGCGACCAGTCTGGCCTGGCTAAATGCGCATCCACGGGAAAACCGGGGCTATGCCGATGTGTTGTTGACCACCGGCGATAATGCCTATCCAAGTGCAAGTACCGCAGATTATGCTCGCGAGTTTTTTACGCCGTACCAAAAGGTGTTAAAAAATATTCCCTTGTGGACGGTCTTTGGTAATCACGATGCCAGGCGCTGGACTTACTATAAATTATTTGATGTGCCATTAAATGGTGAATCGGGTGGGCTGGCTTCACATTCCAAACATTATTATTCCTTTGATTATGCACAGGCTCATATCATTATCCTGGATTCACATCACTTTGAACTGGCACCTGAAACGGCCATGACAGAATGGTTGCAGGCGGATATCAACCAGGCAAGACAAAATCAAGATAAGCAGAAATGGATTATTGTTCTGTTTCACCATCCTCCCTATACCGGGGGTACCTATGACTCGGACAATGAGAGTCAGAGTCGCGGTCGCATGACACGGGTACGGAAATATTTAATACCGGTACTGGAAAAGGCCGGTGTCGATCTTGTGATTAATGGCCATAGTCATGTCTATGAGCGTTCGCATTTGCTGCATTGCCACTATGGGGTATCCGGTACTTTTGCGGATAACAAGATACTGGATCATGGGCATGCCGCAGTCGGTTCAGGAAATGATCAGCAACTTGTATACAGTAAACCCAAACAAAACAAGCCGGGTATTACCGGTACCATCTATATGGTGTTGGGCTCTTCAGGTGAAGGTAATAAGC
>JASFLL010000101.1:0-5773 GCA_050118115.1 Thioalkalispiraceae bacterium | reverse complement strand
CGGCCTCTGCCATAAAATGCGTCGTCACAAGTACAGTGACACCAGATTCAGCCAGGGCATCAATCCGATGCCAGAATTCTCTTCTTGCAAGCGGATCAACCCCTGAGGTGGGCTCGTCAAGAAACAGTATATCCGGCTCATGTAACAGGGCCGCAGCCAGAGCCAGGCGTTGCTTGTAACCCAGTGGTAAATCTCCACTTCTACTATTAGCAAATTCAGTCAGTTCAAAGATTTCAAGCGCCCACTGGATACGCTGTTGTCGCTGTTTACGATCAAGGCCATAGGCGCTGGCAAAGAATTTAAGGTTTTCACTGATGGTTAGATCAGTATATAAAGAAAAGCGTTGCGCCATGTAACCTAACCGACTACGCGCATTTGCAGCAGCATGTCTAAGGTCATGCCCTGCAACTGTAACCTCGCCCGCAGAGGCGGGCAGGAGTCCACACAACATTCGAAATGTTGTTGATTTGCCCGCACCATTGGCCCCCAACAATCCAAATATCTCGCCACGTTGCACTTGAAAACTCACATCCTTAACGGCATAGAAATCACCAAATCGTTTTTGAACTTTATTGACTTCAATGACAGTCCCTTCTGAACCCGTCCTGGTTCTTATCTCTAATGTTGAATGAGCCATATGCTGTTTTTTAATCAACCGGGCAATAAAGGCGTCTTCAAAATTTGGCTCGACCATTTCGATTTGGAGCTCATCCGCATCTGCAATGTTGCTCAGGTCAGGTGTTTTTGCCGCATGCGTGACAACGCGGATTTTTTCGTTATCAATTGTTGCATCTATCAATTCGGGCACATCACCAAGTTGGGTTAATAAATTACGTCTCGAGATTGATGCTGAACTGACATGAAATGTGCGTCCAGTTACGCTATTACTGAAGTATGCAGGAGTGCCCTGGTCAAGTACCTGTCCTTCATGCATCAGGACAATGTCCTGACAACGTTCTGCTTCATCCAGATAGGCGGTACTTAGAATGACACTAACGCCCTCTTCGTTAACCATCCTGTAGATAATTTCCCAAAGTTCTCGTCTGGATACCGGATCAACACCGGCGGTCGGTTCATCCAGTAACAACAAACGCGGTGTTCCTACCAGAGTACATGCCAGACCAAGTTTTTGCTTCATACCGCCAGACAGTTGTCCCGCGAGGCGACGCTTAAACGGAGCCAGGGCGGTCATATGCATGAGTTCTTTGTATCGTATTGTGCGTTGTTGCTGGCTGACCCCCTGTAAATCAGCGTAGAGGTCCAGATTTTCCTGAACACTCAGGTCCTCATACAAACCAAAACGCTGCGGCATATAGCCGACTGAAGATTGAACCTGCAGTGACTGCCTGGTGACATCCATCCCCATTATCAGTAATTGACCGCTATCAGGTAATAACAGACCAGCAGCCAGACGCATGAGTGTAGATTTTCCCGCACCATCTGGGCCGATAAGCCCGCAGATCTGTCCCGATTTTATTTCAAGTGAGATGTTATCCAGGGCGGTAACTTGCTTATTGCCAGCGGTAAATGTTCGGCTGACGCCATGAAATTCCAGCGCCATACTCATGCTCATTGCGAAGCAGCCTCGGCGTCCTGGCAATGATTTTCAGCATTCACAGCATTAACTGGCGTTTGATCTAACGAAATATGTACGGTAGCAGGCATTCCCAGCCGCATCTCGAACTGTGGATTACATGCAAACACCCTGACCTGATAAACAAGGCGTGTACGTAGTTCTGTCGTCTCAATATTTTTTGGGGTAAATTCGGCAGTTGGAGAAATAGAACCAACCCAACCTTTGTATACTTTGCCAGGATAACTGTCAGTGGTGATCTGGGCAGTGGCGCCTGGTTTGATACGCCCAAGATAGGATTCGGGTAAATAGGTGCGAACCCATACGGGGTTTAATAAAGACAAGGTCAAAACTGGCGTCTGCGGTGTAACGAAATCACCAACTTCAACGATGCGTTCTCTGACCACACCGCTAACTGGTGCATATAATTCTGCATCCTTGATAGCCTGGGCTTTCTCAGCTACCGCTGCTTCAGCCGCCACTACACGTGCTGCCGCAGCCCGACTTTTACCTTCTGCTTCATCTTCTGCTTCTTTCGATGCCAGCTTGCGTGCTGCCATTTTTTTTATGCGTTGATAACTGAGCTCTGCCACCATTGCTTCCGCTTTAACTGCATTTGCATCAGCGCGCGCACGATCAAGCGCCGCCTGTAAACGTTCTGTATGCAGTCGCGCTAAAAGCTGTCCGCTTTTGACATGATCGCCTTCATCAACCAGTATTGCACCGACATGTTCATTGCCATTAAATGCCAGCCGTACTTCCCGTACATCGACATTTCCATACAGGACAAGTTTTGATTCCTCAGTTGTTTCCTGGTTTGATACACGCCACCAGTAAATTGCACCTGATGCAATCACAACTATTAACAATCCAATGAGAATTCTTTTTTTCATTAAAAATCTCGTTCCGGTTAGTTTTCATTCATAACACGCATCCAGCGTGCTTTTAATTCCGGCAGTACATCGCTATGCGCTATTACCACAACCTCATCGCCCTGCTCCAGCACACTATCAGTCTCCGGCAAGACAAATTTTTCATTTCTATACCAGAACATGACGCGACTGTCTGCGGGTAGTTTTAAATCATCGATTGTCCCCTCGTCCTGTTCAGATGCAACGAAGGAAAAGACCCGTGCATCACCCTTTATCATCGCAGATATTTCCATGGGATTCTGACCCGCGCAGATGTCAGCGAGATAGCGCGCTATTGTATAATCTGGAACTATGATGTCTTCCAGACCCAACTCAATACAGATATGTTCATAGGAAGGATCTTCGATACGGGTAATAACCCGCTTGTATCCCAGTGAACGACCAACCAGGCTGGCAATAATATTGTATTGATCATTATTAGAAAGACAAAACAGGAAGTCCGTTGCTGTAGGATTGGCTTCGCGCAGGATAGCTGGTTTACTACCATCGCCATTTATGAAGCCTGCATCTAGTTCAGCGCTTAATTCTTCTATGCGCGTTTTATCTGCCTCTATGATAATAACTTCGAAACCATTAGCCAGTAATTTACGTGCGGTGATGGTTGTCAATTCTACTGCGCCGATAAAAACTGCTCTCATTGAATTTCCTCGCGTCGACCAAGCCAGTTACGTGGATACAAGACGACCAGTAAGGCAATAATTTCCAGTCGTCCGGCCAGCATATCAAAACAAAGTACTGCTTTCAGGAGTGGCTCAAGCTCAGGCCTGGTAATTCCACTACTCAACCCAACTGTGCCACAGGCAGAAGCGACCTCAAATAACGAATTAAGAGGATCGTAACCCATCGCAACAAATGGCAGCCATGATAGAAATACTATACAGGCAAAAAGTAAAATTAACTGCATCGCTCGCAACAGGTCATCGCTTTCCAGTTTCTGACCAGCCAGATAGGGCGCCGACACTGCATGGGGCGGCATTGCGGAACGGTTGATAATTATCTGCAACATCCTCATAAAAATTAATAGCCGCAATAATTTAAATCCACCTGCAGATGAACCCACGCCCCCTCCTACCAGCATCGATACGATCATGATCAACTTTGAGACGGGGTCAAGTTCTGCGACCGAAACCGTGCTGAATCCTGTCGTCGTCTGTGCTGAAAAACCCATTATCAATCCGTGATACCAGGATGAGTCAACATGATTCATCCATGCGATCCCGCCCAGCAAGCCACCGCTTAATAAACAGGCAATCAGCAGCGCACGTAGTTCAATATCAGTGAGCAGTAATCGTACGCCTTCTCGCCACCCCGCACGTCCTACTCGCCAATAGAGAGGCAAAGAAACTGCGCTGAAGAATGCGACGATGATCAAGGCGATGCTGGCATTCGCCCCAATGTCTGCAAGGCTATGATCGAATCTGGAGAAGCCACCAGTCGATACTGCCGACAGGACATGCAGCAAGGTATTAAAACTGTTACCTGAGAACGGCCAGACCAGCAGCATTCCCAATAAAGTGAGACCCAGATAAATAATGAGACTGTGGCGAGCATGGGTCCTTGCCGCCGACACAAACCCCTCTCGATTATCAATCGGTTCGGCCAGGCGTCGTGCAGCAGCATGGTGACCCATGAGCAGCGCCACAGAAAGAACCACAATACCCAGACCGCCATACCACTGCATCCAGGCCCTGGCAAACAGGAAGCTGTTGGAACGGTGTTCGATATCTGCAACTGTTGACAATCCTGTGGTCGTAATACCGGAAACAGCCTCGAACAGGGCGTCAAAAAACGGGATATTCGCCGCCATCATCGGCCAGGACATCAAGAGTGATGCGAGTATAAAAGTGAGGGCCGTGATGGTTAATGCTTCATTGCCCTGGATTCGATCAGGTGCAGGTGATTTGGCAAGTACAAAGGCTAATAATAGTAATATACAACATATGATTGCATATCGTTCCGCCGCTACCCATTCAGCCTCCAGCAGGGCAACAAACAGTGGTAGCAAGGTCAACAGGGCCAACATTAGACCTAATTGGCTGACATACTTCGCAACCACGCGAGGACGCACGGCGTAGGTCAGGATACTTATTCTTTCTTCCATTTATCTGATCCCTTATCCAGCCTGTTTCGACTATGCGATGCCTGCAAAATTCGAGACAAATTTAGTCTGTACGATCCCATTTTAGAGGCTGAGGCTATTTCTCACACTAATTTCATTCGCTTTGAAGCAGAAAAACGAGGAAATAGCCAAAATTTGCATTCGTGATACTTATTATTAAGGGACATTTAAGGGAAGTTAGCGATCATACGAGCCAGAATAGCGCCAATTCACGAATATTGTATTGCGTTAACAATAATATTACGTATGATGCTGTCCAGCGACTGGCAGCCAGCTTCAATACCCAATATGAGTGCTGAATATACTGAATGTATAGTATTTGTCCATTGTCCGAAAATAATCAGGGAAACAGCTTGAATGGGTAGTGATTTTTTACCATTTTCCAGACCATCGATCACCGAAAATGACATTACAGCCGTTACTGACGTATTACGATCAGGCTGGATTACGACCGGTACAAAATGCACAGAATTTGAACAGCAGGTCTGCAAAATTACGGGCAGTCAGCACGCGGTCGCCCTCTCATCTGCCACTGCGGGCATGCACCTGGCGCTCCATGCGTTGGACATTGGTCCTGGTGACGAAGTCATCACCCCCTCCATGACCTGGGTCTCAACCGTTAACCTGATCACTGCCTGTGGAGCGACCCCTGTCTTTGCCGATATTGACCGGGATACCCTGATGGTCACGGCAGACACTATTCGTGTCTTAATCACCGAGCGGACACGCTTGATTGTACCTGTACACTATGCGGGAGCAGCCGTGGAGCTTGATGCCATCCGCGCTGTCGCAAATGAATATGACATTCTCCTGATCGAGGATGCAGCGCACGCCATTGGTACTGAATACAAGGGCCGAACCATTGGGCAGGATGGCCATACCATTTTTTCTTTTCATCCGATCAAAAATATTACCACGGGTGAAGGTGGCATGTTCTGCACAGACGATTCTGGACTTGCAGACAGAATAAGACGACTCAAATTCCATGGACTGGGCGTCGATGCTTATGACCGCGAGATTCAGGGGCGTTCACCGCAAGCCGAGGTTCTTGAGCCAGGTTTTAAGTATAATCTGCCTGATATGAATGCTGTGCTTGGTATAAGTCAGCTAAACCGCCTGAGTGAAATTAATAATCGGCGCGAGGAACTT
>JASFLL010000100.1:0-5799 GCA_050118115.1 Thioalkalispiraceae bacterium | reverse complement strand
GTTTGCCATCGCCACAGTCGCAGGTTTGTATGAAATATTTGAATGGCAGTACGCCTTATCGGCGGATCCCAGTGCCGGGATTGCAGTGTTAGGTTCGCAGGGGGATATCTGGGACGCGCAAAAGGATATCCTTGCGGATACCCTGGGTGCGGTCCTGGTGATGATCCTGTTTTTTTATCAACACCGGGTTGAGCTATCGACACTTCGACATTAGACCGCATCAACCTCTTCGATCAGTTCCTGACGCAGGATACGACATTCCGGTGGGGCGTCAAAACCAATCTTGACCTGTTCACCACGCACATTTGTAATCTTTATTTCAATGACCTCATTGTCCCTGGTCACGATTTGTAATGATTCACCATTTCGGCGCGTTAGTATTAGCATGAGTGATCTCCCCATCATCTGCCTGGAAGTGAAATCCTATATTAGTTGTGTGGATCCTACTGTCAGACAACTCTGAAACGGCTGTAGGAAAACCTGATAAGCCATGGATTGCTGGCATATTAGTCACATCCATTGGCTCAGCGAGTCAAAAAAGCACAAAAAATCACCAATTAATGCCGGAAAAGCCTTCGTGCTATATGTTATTTTTCATGAGAGAATAGATTTCCACAGAATGATTATGGGTGGCGATTGAACATGCTGCGTATTTCCAGCCAGGTCTCCATTCCCGAAGAGGAAATCGAACTCAGTGCCATCCGCTCGCAGGGAGCAGGCGGACAGAACGTCAATAAAGTTGCTACGGCCATCCATCTGCGTTTTGATATCAATGCCTCATCGTTGCCGGATTTTTATAAACAACGGTTATTAAAACTTTCAGATCATCGGATCAGCAAAGAAGGAGTCGTTGTTATCAAGGCGCAACAATACCGCAGTCAGGAGAAAAATCGTGCAGCTGCTCTGGCACGTTTGCAAGAACTCATCAAGAGCGTAGCGGTCACACAAAAGAAACGTAAAGCCACTAAACCATCAAAAGCGGCAAAAGAAAAGCGACTTGAACAGAAGTCCCGGCGCGGTAAAATCAAGAGTTCACGGGCCAGGGTGAAAGATTACAATTGAGTGTTAAACCCTCTTTTGCAGGAGGGGGATGACCAGGAGGTTGAAGCATGATTACATATTTATACTGGATTATTGTTATTGCCATTGCGATGGCGTTTATATTCTTTCTCGGCCGCATGGACAAATGGAAGGTTGGTTTGATCGGGGCCGTGGTTGTGTTGTTCATCGGCTGGGTGGCTTATTTTTTCCATTTCCAGCAGCTATTCGTCAAGCGTTACGGTGGGGTGATGTCAGTTTCGGTACCGGATGGACAACACCATATCGCTGCCACCTGGAAAGATGATAACCTGTGGATCGAAAATTACGATCCCGAGACCAACACCTGTCATTTTAATGAGTATTCCCGAGGCAACTTGTTACAAGGTAAAGTAACCATTAAGAACTGTAACCCGCTTATGCCGGGGAGGGCAATGCCATCTATTTCCGAAGAAGCACCGGCTTCACCACAATCATCGACGCCACAGACGACACCACCTTCAAAATAAATGAAACTGCGGTTTAAACATATAAAGAAGCATCTATGAGCTTAGTTATCAACGGACAATTACAGGGAGACTGGCTAGACGAGGAAATCAAAGACGGTGAATTTGTTCGCAAGGATTCAGTGTTTCGTAACTGGGTTACTGTGGATGGCGCAGCAGGGCCAGGTGGTGAAGGCGGCTTCAAGGCTGAACCGGATCGATACCACTTATATGTTTCGTATGCCTGTCCCTGGGCACACCGTACCCTGATTTTTCGCAAGCTTAAAAAACTCGAAGAGTTGATTTCAGTTTCTATAGTCAGCCCTGACATGATGCCGGAGAGCTGGAAATTTGATACCCGTTTTCCCGGCGCTACTGAAGATCATCTTAACCAGTTTGATTACTTATATAAGGTATACCTGCTGGCTGATCCTCGTTATACCGGTATCGTGACTGTACCCGTGCTATGGGACAAACAACAAAAGACGATCGTGAATAATGAATCTTCCGAAATCATCCGTATGTTCAATACGGCGTTTAATGACTTTACCGATGTCGAAACAGATTATTATCCAGAGGCACTGCAGGCTGACATCGATGAAATAAACAAGTTTGTCTATGACAATGTCAATAACGGGGTATACCGCTGTGGTTTTGCAACGTCACAGAAAGCCTATGAAAAGGCTTTTGATCGCCTGTTCAGTGCACTTGATCAGCTGGAAAGCCGCCTTGCAAATCAACGTTACCTGGTCGGGAACCAGGTAACTGAAGCTGATTGGCGATTATTTACTACCTTACTGCGCTTCGATCCGGTTTATTACGGTCACTTCAAATGTAACCTGCGTCGGATCATCGACTATCCCAATCTTTCCAATTATTTACGAGATCTTTACCAACAGCCGGGTATCGCTGAGACCTGCAAACTGGATCATATCAAGCGGCATTATTACTGGAGCCACGATAGTATTAATCCCACCCGTATTGTACCGAAAGGCCCAGAACTCCATTATGGTGCACCGCATGATCGGGCACGATTTGAGTCGATTCCTGGCTGAAGCCCCATTCAACTTGAACTATAATGCTCGCTTTTGCGTGGACAGGTCTTTTACTTGTCCGCAAGCACCAGTATCAGTCATAACGAGAGCCAACTATGTCGAACAGGATTATTTATACCGAGACGGATGAAGCGCCTGCGCTTGCCACCCAGTCATTTTTGCCCATTGTGCAGGCCTTTACCGGTGCCGCTGGGCTTAAGGTGGAGACCCGTGATATCTCGCTAGCAGGCCGGATTCTGGCCAATTTCCCTGATAATCTGACAGATGAACAAAAAGTAGGCGATGCCTTGAGCGAATTGGGTGAACTGGCCAAGACGCCGGAGGCCAATATTATCAAAACCCCGAATATCAGTGCCTCGGTGCCCCAGCTACAGGCAGCCATACAGGAGCTTCAGGCCAAGGGATTTATTGTGCCGGATTACCCACAGGAGCCCGCTAGCGAAGAGGAAAAACAAATCAAGGCCCGTTATGCCAGGGTGCTGGGTAGTGCAGTGAATCCGGTTCTAAGAGAAGGCAATTCTGATCGCCGTGTCGCCGCAGCGGTCAAAGATTATGCACGGCAACATCCGCACTCAATGGGGGCGTGGTCAGCTGACTCGAAATCGCATGTGGCTTCCATGAGTGAAGGGGATTTTTATGGTAGTGAAAAATCCGTGGTTATCAAAAATGACAGCAACCTCAAGATTGAACTGGTTACTGAAGATGGCACGACCCAGGTCCTGAAAGAAAACCTCTCGGTATTGAAAGAGGAAGTGATCGATGCCTCAGTGATGTCGGTGAGTAAGTTACGTGAGTTTTTTGAGCAGGCCACCCAGGCGGCGAAACAGGAAAATGTCTTGTTGTCCCTGCATTTGAAAGCCACCATGATGAAGGTCTCGGACCCGATCATTTTTGGTCATGCCGTGGATGTCTATTTCAAAGATGTGTTTGCCAGGCATGCCGAGATTTTTGACAAGCTCGGTGTAAATACCCGCAATGGATTTGGCGATGTGTTGGCCAGGATCGCGACGTTACCTGAGGCAGAGCGCAAACAGATCGAAGCGGACATCGAGGCCGAATATGCCAAACGTCCTGAACTGGCGATGGTGAACTCTGACAAGGGCATTACCAACCTGCATGTACCCAGTGATGTCATCATCGATGCCTCGATGCCGGCTGCGATCCGGAATTCCGGTCGTATGTGGGGGCGCGATGGTGAATTACATGATACCAAGGCGATGATCCCGGATCGCAATTATGCCGGTGTCTACCAGGCAACCATCGAATTCTGTAAACAACATGGCGCCTTTGATCCGACTACAATGGGCACTGTCAGTAATGTTGGCCTGATGGCGCAAAAGGCTGAAGAGTATGGTTCTCATGACAAAACCTTTGAAATTGCTGCAAAGGGGGTAGTGCGTGTTGTCGATTCCAGCGGTCAGACATTACTCGAGCATGCTGTTGAGAAAGGCGATATCTGGCGTATGTGCCAGACCAAGGATCTTCCAATTCGGGACTGGGTCAAGCTTGGGGTGACACGCGCGCGCCTGACGGGCCAGCCGGCCATCTTCTGGTTAGATAAAGCACGGGCCCATGACGCAAACCTGATTAAAAAAGTCGAAACTTATTTAAACGATCATGATACAGATGGTCTGGACATTCAGATCATGTCACCCAATGATGCGACCAAGTATACCCTGCAACGGGTCAAGGAAGGCAAGGATACGATTTCCGTTACCGGTAACGTGTTGCGTGATTACTTAACCGACCTGTTTCCCATCCTGGAACTGGGTACCAGTGCCAAGATGTTATCGATTGTGCCCTTGTTGGCAGGAGGAGGGTTGTTTGAGACCGGTGCAGGTGGATCTGCGCCTAAACACGTGCAGCAGTTATTAGAAGAAAACCACTTACGCTGGGATTCATTAGGCGAATTTCTGGCGTTGGCCGTGTCCATCGAAGATATGGCGATCAAGACAGAAAACAACAAAGCAAAAGTGTTGGCCGCAGCCCTGGATAAGGCCAATGGATTATTTTTAAATAACAATAAATCTCCTTCACGTAAAGTGGGTGAACTCGATACGCGCGGCAGTCATTTTTATCTCGCCATGTACTGGGCCCAGGCCCTGGCAGAACAGGATGAAGCGGCGGACCTGAAAGTCCTGTTTATTCCGGTGGCGCAACAACTTCGTGATAATGAAGACAGGATTATTGCTGAGCTCAATAGTGTACAGGGCAAAGCCGTGGATCTCGGCGGTTATTATCGACCCGAACGAGAGAAAGTCACTCAGGTAATGCGGCCCAGTGAAACACTCAATGCAGTTATTGATGCGCTAATATAAACTTACCCTTAATCATAATGCCGGCCGAAGAAAATATTTCAGCCGGCTTTTTCATTTCCATTCCACAAGCAGATGTGCCACCCCATTTGCCCTTCTGCAATTGCACCTGCCAGTATTATTGTTGATTAAAACAGCATGAATAGCGCATGCTATTCGCCTGCAGGAAAACTGCGCTGGTTGTGGCATTTTAGTAAGGTATTCACTAACAGAAAACAGAACCTTGAAATGTAATAAATATGTAAGTAGAGGATTGCAGATTTATATACGCTGATCGGTTAAGAGTGGCGAGTATTTATACAAAAACAACACTAATATTAGTAGGCAATAAGATCTGCTAAATTTAACGTATAAACAATAAAACAAAGATGGGTGGTGTTATGCGAAGGAATAGTTATGCATTGTTTGTGTTTTTTACAATCATTATTTTGTTACAGCCTCTTTACCCACATAGCAACGTAGCACTGGCAGGTGCACCGAGGCTCGGTGAGTGTCGTGACCCGCAAAATCGCGTAGTCAGGACTGAATACGATACTAACCTGCGGGTATATGCGAAGGTATTGGTAAATCCTGCTAGCGGAAATCGATCACCGTACACGATCCAGGTCAATCCAACTCATTATTATCTGAGCAGGGAAACCCAGCAGTGGTTGTTTTACAGGCAATGCGGACGGATTAATCTCAATCAGCGCTCGATTCAGCAGCCCAATGCCCGCATGAGCGTGCATGAAGAAACGGCGGCAGATTGCTGGGCGATCCGCTATATGGTCAATGAAAGAAGGTTAATCACGCCACGCAATGTAGACCGAATCAATCGGGATATCGAGATGCTGGAACGAGATAGCAAACGCTGGCGTGCTATTTTTGGTGCTCGTCGAAGCCGGGTTTCTACGATGGAATGTTTAT
>JASFLL010000099.1:0-5809 GCA_050118115.1 Thioalkalispiraceae bacterium | reverse complement strand
CACCCCCTGTGTTGTTTCCAGGATCTACGGAACGAGCTCAACAACAAAAGGCATGAAGGGAGACGACGATGTATAAATTAGTGGCAATCTAAAGTAACGGAATGACCTACGTGTCCAGTGCACCGAGTGTTCAAGAGCTGCAGCGCATTGCAGTCGCCTTGAATGCCAGGAGCTACTGGGTTGAGTTGCATGGTGATTCAGTCTATTCGTTTACATAATAATATGGCAAGCTGTCAGGTAGTTAATTTATTTGATTTGACCCCTCCTCATTTTGGGTCTTTACGCCACTGGTTCCCCCTTCCCTTGCAGGGATTTTTTTTACTTACCTGTCGTAAATAGTGAAAAATAGGGACAGACACGTTTATGTCCCCTGTTATTTAATTTATGATGCGGTATGCTCAGGCGATTTATCTACTTTCCCACTGTTGTTCAGATCCTGCTGATTCTAAATGGCATCGCATTTTTGCTGTTAATGATAGCGCCTGTTCAGATGTTTGAAAATTTTGCACTCTGGCCCCTGGGTTTAACGGGCCAGGAGCTATACGGCGGCCTTGCACCTCGCTTCCAGATCTGGCAACTGATTAGCTATTCATTCCTGCACGGCGGTGTCTTTCATCTTTTGATCAATATGTATGTCTTGTGGTTATTCGGGTCACGGATTGAACTTGCCTGGGGTTCAAAAGCATTTGTGATTTATTATTTTGTTTGTGTAATCGGCGCCGGCCTGGTGCAATTGTTTGTTGCCAGTCAGAGTGTGAGTACTGGTGATATCTATCCGACTGTCGGTGCCTCGGGCGGTGTGTTCGGCCTGCTATTGGCGTTTGCCCTGACCTTTCCGAATGAACGATTGATGTTAATCTTTCCACCCGTGATCCTCAAAGCAAAATGGTTAGTTTTGATTTATGCCGCTATCGAGTTATACGCAGGGGTAACCGGCACCATGGAGGGTATCGCCCACTTTGCCCACCTGGGCGGGATGGTGTTTGGCTTTTTATTATTATTGTACTGGGGAAAGCACCCCCTTAGGCGCTAAGTAGTATCATGCAGACATGAAACCCATTTTGATGCTACAACTGCGACCTGAAGATGCCACCTCGGACAGCGAATTCGCCTGTTTTCTTAAATACGGTGGCTTGCGCGCTGAGAACACCTGCCGACTGCGTATCGAGCAACAGGGTATCCCACACAACCTCGAGCTTGATGATTATGCTGCCATCATTGTCGGCGGTAGCCCCTTCGATATCAGTACTCCGGAAGAAAAAAAATCCACGATTCAAAAAAAGATAGAGGCGGATTTCAACCGACTCCTGCAACAGGTCGTTTCCCGGGACTTTCCTTTTCTTGGTGCCTGTTCGGGCAACGGCCTGCTGGGTCATTATCTTGGCACGCGTATTTCCACGAAGTACGCGGAGGCTGTGGACTGCGTGACACTGGATATTACCGAAGCAGGCCAGCATGACAAGTTGCTCAAAGATTTCCCGGCACAAATCGATGTGCTGCTCGGCCACAAGGAAGCCGTCGACACCACACCTGAAGAAGCTGTCCTGCTGATGACCGGTCATAATTGCCCGGTACAAATGTTCCGTGTGGGCGAGAACGTCTATGCCACACAGTTTCACCCGGAAGGTGATGCCGAGGAATTCGCATTGCGGATCGATATCTACCAACATCACGGCTATTTCGAACCGCATGAAGCAGATGAATTAAAAAAGCGGGTCAGTAAAAAACCCACCCCCTATGCCCAGGCGATCCTAAGACGATTTGTAAAAAGATATTATTACCAAAGAGAAGGTTAAATGAATCATGCTCGATTGCTCTCGAATGTAAACGGCTCAATCTGAGCCAGCCTGTGAAATAGTGCTTGATATTTTCCAGCCAGTCCCTACATTAGATCTTTCAGTCAAAACATGGAAACAGGTTAAAGCAACATGAGCCAGTCAAACTTTATTGTTGACGTTACATCCGAGAATTTTCAGAGCGCCGTTGTGGAAACGTCACATCAATGTCCTGTGCTTGTGGACTTCTGGGCAAGCTGGTGTGGTCCCTGTAAGGCTCTGCTGCCTGTGGTGGAAAAACTGGCTAATGAATACCAGGGTAAGTTTATCCTTGCCAAGGTCAATATCGATGAGCAGCAACAGCTTGCGCAGCAGTTTGGCGTACGCAGTGTTCCGACGGTGAAACTGGTGATAAACGGGGCTATCGCCGATGAATTCATGGGCGCCCTGCCTGAGAGTGCCGTACGGGAATTCCTGGACAAGCATGTCGAAAACGAAGCCGACAAAGCCCTGGCCGAATTAAAGGCCAGCTACCAGCGCAATCCATCTGAAGAAATTCTGTTAGCATTACAGTCATTGGCCGACCAAAACCCGGATAACATCCATATTCAGCAAGGCCTGGCTGAACTGTTACTACAAACCAATCGTACGGCGGAAGCCGCAAAGTTGTTACGCAGCCTGCCGGCGGCACAACAGGTCAGTCCGGAGATTTCCCCCTTACTGGCACGACTTGAAATCATGGAAAGTGCTGAAAACGCCCCGGCAGTGGATGAATTGCTAAACAGGATTGAAAGTGATCCCAGCGACCTGGAATCTCGTTATCAACTCAGTTCCCAGTACATGCTACAGGAAAACTACGAGGCAGCACTGGAACAGTTACTGGCAATCCTGAAATGGGATCGCCAGTTTAAGGATGATGCCGGCCGTAAAGGTATGCTCAAGGTCTTTGACATTCTGGGTAGCCAGCATCCCCTGGTATCCGACTATCGAAAACGAATGACTACTGCTTTATTTTAGACACATCGAAACACAGGCCACAGGAAAATCACTCTGACTCATTTTATTCCACTCCCCTGACACCATTTGTATTTTTCACATATATTCATTACAAATCTCTTACATTTCTGAGATTTTTCTAGATAAGGGCGCGTATCATCATAACGCATATTCGTCTACTTCTCTGTGAAGTATTTACGTTGATTTACATACCGCTATTTTCTACATTCAGGAAATGTAAAAACGAAAAATGGTCTATCTGCATAGTGTTATACAGGAAGGTACAATATGACCAGAATCAATACCATTCTGTTATCCGTAATACTGCTATTAATGCTTTACAGCCTCATTCACAATCAAAGCAGTTCAGTTACGCATCCACCAGGTATCGCTAAAACCAGCCAGGTTGCGCATTAGTAAATTCCGGAACCCCTTATGCTACGTGTTATGCAAAAGATGCGGGTAGCGAACAGGCTTATTGTACTACCTTTGATCCCATGCATATGCAACAGGTTACCGGGCTGAATAATGAGTCATATCTGTGTTTTCAATGGGACGCCAGTGGCCATTGCAGCTATATTTATTCGCAGGCCACGTCATACCGTCACGAATAAATAAATCACCAATGCTCTAAATCAGGCATATCCACAGCCCTCATTATCACTGTAATTCAGTAAATCGTGCAGTAATGTTAGCGCCAGACGGCTTTTTCGGTTTTGTTGACAAGATCTTCTTTTCATATAAAGGACCATATAGTACTGCCCGGTATTGCAGTCGAACACGCACTGGTGTCGCAGGATTAACTAAGCGCACTTCAAAAATGCTCGAGGCACTACAGCGACTGCTATTACAACTTACGACTATAGGATTTGCAGCTCCACCATATGAAGGACGGTTGATGAATGCATCGATATGGCCAGTGGTAAAGCCACTTGCTGCGGAATACCTGATCTGATTCAGTGAGTAGCGAACATTGCCTGTCGTATCGAGCAAACGAACCGCAACGGGCTGTATTTGAGAGGCAGGTGTAGACTGGATATTAAACGCCTCTTTCCATAAAACAGTATTCGTTGTGTAATTTTCAGATTCGACATCAATACGAAAACGCCGCATTGATGTCTGGCTGTTGAGATCAAACTCTAATGCTTGGGTTGTACTTACCACCGTCCACGCCACTTGCATATTTGGGCCTTTCTTCAGCGGAGTACCATGCCCGATCAATAAAGCCGTTACTAGTAACAGGGTAGCAATGCGCAAAAAATTAGATACAAAATTGAGTTTCATTTCTTTTTCTCATAAAGTTTGAAGCATAAAGCCAGGCAACAGCGATCATCGGCAGTGCAACAAGATCAGTGGAATCAGCAATATTATAGCTGGCCCCAAATCCCGTTGCGTTGGTAATCGAAGACAGAGCAATGTTCATATATTCAGAGATCGGTGTTGAAGTCTTCACCAGGGTAAACACCAATGCTGTCAGACTGGAGCCTAGCGCTAGTCTCAATTTTAATGACCATGCTGTCACTAGCGAAAGAATTGCAGAAAGGAACAGTGGCAGAAAAAAACAAAGAGTCAGATCAGAAAGTTTTCCGGTTAACCAGTTATGGTACTGATATTTCCAGATATAATTGTTCAGGCCAAATACGACGACGGCACTCAGGCACCAGGTATTAAAAAATTCCGGCATGGACCGCATTTTCATAATAGTCCCCAGGAATATTATATTAAACAGGATAAAGAAAAACTCTCCTGTCCCTTTAATTTATCTTCGAACTGGCCAGAGATACCTTTGAAAACTGGTTTTATCAGACGCAGGTGTCGCGCCGGCATAAGGTACCACTGTTACGCTGGATCCGATGTGCGCGGTCCAGGCAGTTGCCGGTATCGCAAAGTTGCTAGTCGAGGTCCAGTAAATGTCACCGATATTGCTAAAACCCGCGTCATATAGCCATCCGGTTGACAGTAGATAATTTGTCATTTGATCCTGGATATTGATCAGTGACAGATATTCATTGATATTGGGTAAATACCAGTCATTATGACCAAGATAATTATCTGTATTAAGCTTGGCAACGTAGTCCAGTGCAGTTTGCCAGCTGACTTTACCATCACCCACTGTACCGTCCGTGTCGAATCCCGGATCACGGCTTGCAAGTAGATTGGCATTTGGCGCCCAGATTAATCCAGTTAGCTGATCGGTTATGCTCGTATCTGCATTCACCGTAAAACGTGTTTGTGGCCATGGTGTTCCGACCTGGTACTCACCATCCTGGCCAGTACCGCTGCAATTCACCGCGGTCCCACTGGTATCAAAGCATTGTGTTTGCCCTGTTGCTGGAACGGGTGCATTCGCGCTGTTTAGCCCGCCTCTTACAGGCAGTGCATACAAAAGCGCAACAACCAAATCAGCTTTATCGTTAGCAAACACATAACCGGACACCATATTCACCGCCCAGGCTGACGCACTAATCGCATCTGCACTGAAATAACTGGATGATGACCAGTAACTGCGTGCGTAGTTACTGAAACCATATGTCACCAGGTCAGTGCCACCATTCGTGACACCATAATTGGCCAGACTCCTGAGTTCATTCCGATTGGGCAAACGCCAATCATTAAACCCGAGATAGGATTCCTGATTCAACTTGTCGATGTAGTCCAGTGCTGTTTGCCAGGTAACAACGCCGTCAGCATTGGTGCCCTCCGTGTCAAACCCCGGATCCCTGCTCGGCATAATGTTTCCATCAACTGGCCAGATGAGACCAGTGAGGTCATCAGTGATGGTACCATCACCATTCACCACGAATCGGGGTACAGGTGGAGTCGCGCCGTACTGATATTCACCATCCTGGCCGGTAGCCGCACAAGTAGCGGCTGCGCCGTTTTCATCAAAACAGGCCTGTTGGCCGGTCTTTGGCAGTGTTACAGACATACCGCCATCATCATTTTCAATGATACCGAATGCCACCGAACGCCCAAGGGTTGCGTTGCCGGTGACATTACTCAGGATGATGGGGAAATTTTCATTTTGCTCTATATCG
>JASFLL010000098.1:0-5860 GCA_050118115.1 Thioalkalispiraceae bacterium | reverse complement strand
ATCGAGAATTACCAGATCAAGCGTGTCCTGGGTGTTGGTGGGTTTGGCATTACTTATCAGGCCCATGATATGAATCTGGACTGCCCTGTTGCCATCAAGGAATATTTTCCCCATGGCCTTGCTGTACGTGAAGCCAACGGGATGCAGGTCGGGGCAAAATCAAAAAAAGATGAGCATATCTACGAGTACGGTCTGCAACGATTTATGGATGAGGCGCGCATTCTTGCGCGTTTCAAAAACAGAAATATTGTCCGTATTTCGCGTTTCATGGAACTAAATGGCACCGCCTATATCGTCATGGACTATGAAGAAGGCCTACCCCTGAGCCGCTACCTGATGCGCTGCAAACGACTTTCCGAGGTCGAAATTAAAAATGTATTCAGACCCATTCTGCATGGTCTCAGCATGATTCATGAACAGGACTACCTGCATCGCGATATCAAGCCAGCAAATATTTATTTACGCAAAAAAGGGACACCTGTATTACTGGACTTTGGTGCCGCACGTCAGGCACTCAATCATCACGGCCGCAGTATTACCAATCTTGGTACGCATGGGTACGCACCCATCGAGCAATTTACCACCCAGGAACGGCAAGGTGCCTGGTCCGACATATATGGAGTGGGTGCCACCATATATCACAGCCTCGCAGGCAACTCACCGATAACGGCACTCGATCGCATTGCTGCATTACAAAATGGACGACGCGATCCAATGATGCCGGCCACACAAATTGGCAAGAACAAATATTCAAACGAACTGCTGGAAAGCGTCGACTGGATGCTCAGTATACGATCCAGTGATCGCCCTCAGTCAGTGAATGAAATTATTAATAACTTCAGTGTAACCAGCAATGAAAATAACACCATCCTGACTGAAACTGATGTAGATTGGGATGGGGAACTGGTTGCCCAGGCAGAACGCCATTTGGCGAAATACCTTGGCCCCCTGGCTACTACACTTGTTAAACAGGGTATGTCTCGCTCAACCAGCGTCGATGAACTCTATCAAATATTAGGACAGCATATTGATATTCTAACCGAGCGTGACCAGTTCTTCCGCTCAGTGCAGGCGAGTACGTCCTTATCAAATAAGGTAGAACGCAAGCGACAACAACGCGTTCATAACTTATCAGAGCAAAAAACCGTACGCACAAGGGTTGATAGCCAGGTTGAGGCCAGGCTCGCGGAGCAACTTGCAAAACATATTGGACCACTTGCCACCATGTTAGTCCGCCAGGCAATCAGCAGAGGTTCTGATATGGATGAAATAATAAATATACTCTGCGAAGAGTTACCGGATGAAAATGTAAAATCCAGTTTTCGCAGAAGCATTACATTATAAATATAAAACAATTATCGGGGGAGACAGGCGATTATGCGTATTGCTACTAAATTTAATCTTGTTCTAATTACCATCATGTCTATCGCACTGGCTGGTACAGGCTATTTCAGCTACCATTTGCTGCAAAAAAACGCACAACGTGAAGTTCTGGATCATGCCGGCATGATGATGGAGACCGCTCTGGCCATTCGCGGGTATACCGTCAGTGAAGTACGCCCATTACTTCAGGAGCAACTGCAACATACTTTTTTGCCCCAGTCTGTACCTGCCTATGCCGCCACCCGCAGTTTTGAGACATTACGTAAGAATCCGTTACACAAGGAATACTCTTACAAGGAAGCAACACTTAATCCCACCAATCCATTGAATCGCGCTACGGACTGGGAAAACGATATTATTCGCGCATTTCGCAATGATATTACCCGGGACCAGATCCTTACTGTTCGGGAAACGCCACGCGGCCCCTTATTACATCTCGCCAGACCAATCCGGATCAAAAAAGAAAGTTGTCTCGGCTGCCATGGTCGCCCCGAGAATGCACCGGAAAGTATGCTGGCGCTCTATAATAGCCGTACCAATGGCTTCGGCTGGAAATTAAATGAAGTGGTTGGCGCCCAGATTGTTACCGTTCCGATATCTGTACCCCGCCAGGCAGCTGAAGCGGCTTTTATAAATTTCATGTTAACCCTGGTTGGAATTTTTATCTTTATATTCATCGCCCTTAATATTTTACTGCGCAAAATAATAATCAAACCCATTACTCAGATGGCTGAACGGGCAAACGATATCAGCATGGGGAAAATGGCCTCCCCTGAGTTTAATGAAGCCGGCAAGGATGAACTCTCAACCCTAAGCGCATCATTCAATCGAATGCGCCGGAGCCTGCATAAGGCCATGAAAATGATAGAGGAAAAGAACCCTCACCGGCATTAAAGATCCAGGCTGGATCAGACTGTCAAACTTTGCTCAGAAGTCGAAGTCGTCTTCAATCGCTCTGCGAAGACGCTTCTCTTCCAGGTAATCTTCTAACTTTCGCCTGGCTGAGATATGGATTTGCCCGTCATCCACCGGCTTAAGTAATAAAGACTCATCATCAAAGTCGATGTCTGTACCGAAATCATCATCATCCAGTAACTCTTCAGTACGTTTTTTTACTTGCTGCTTGGCATCCTTTGATAATGCAGCTTTATCTTTCTTGGACATTGATGCCACTCCTCATAACAAATAAAAAGACCATGCTTTAATAGCCTTTACCTAATTTGAATAAATAGTGGTAAATCGGATTCTTGTCAATCCTTGTAAATAAAATTTTTCAGGCCCCAGGTGGATAGAGCTGACGGACGACGACAATCTGGCGATAAAAGGCCCCCGAATGGTTTGCACAATAAACAGCCCGCTAAGCTTATATTTCGCTGTCTATGGTATGGCCGACCCCGGAAGGGCGCAATTCGACCCGGCTGCCGGCAGGAACAAGAACCACAGGTATACTCCTGTCCAGCCTAAACGGGGGGCCAAACCGTTTCCGGACCAAACTCAATCAGCATAGTGGGTACTTCTTTACCCCTCGTTAGTAAGATAATTCCCCAGTAAATTTAAACGCCTGAAATCCTGGTAGTTCCGTGCCACGGCTTTTACCGGCAGCTCAAAATATCGGGCCGACGTTGCCAGAAATGTTACTACAATATTTTCATTACACGGTGAAGCGTTCATTGAACGAGTCTTCACATGGGGTTGAAAGCATCGTTGTTGCTCAGAAATGAGATCGAATGAACGCATAATGCACCTCCAATTCAGGAAACAGGTTATTGCTCAGGTAAACTGAAAATTCTTGTGCGTCGGCTCTGCTAAGGTATTCGATACAGCTAAATGACATTCAGTTATTGCTTTAAGCCGGATACGCTCATATACAATCGAACAACTAAAATATAAAAAGTTCCAAAGCCAACCAAGTTGATCCAGATCTCTTGAAAATTTGCCAGCTTAACGCTATCAAAACCATACAGATAAAAGTTAAAAATCTGTAACATGGAAATAACCGATCGAACGTGCTTAACAATATACTGAGGGCACAATGGAGTACAAAGACTATTACAAAATCATGGGGCTGGAGCGGAATGCCTCACAGGATGAGATCAAACGCGCCTATCGCAAGCTGGCACGCAAGTATCATCCGGATGTGAGTAAGGAGGCCGACGCCGAGCAACGCTTCAAGGAGCTTGGTGAGGCTTATGAAGTACTCAAGGACCCGGAGAAACGCGTAGCGTATGATCAGCTCGGTGCCAACTGGCAGGCCGGCCAGGACTTTCGACCGCCGCCGGATTGGGCACAGGGTTTTGAGTTTCACGGTGGCGGCTTTACTGAGGCTGATGGGGCCCAGTTCAGTGACTTTTTTGAGAGCCTGTTCGGTCACTCGGGCTTTGCTGGTCAGCCACGTCATGGCTATCATGCGCGCGGCGAAGATAGCTATGCCAAGGTCTTGATCGACCTGGAAGATAGCTACCAGGGGGCCACCCGTAGTCTGAGCCTGACCCATACCGAACTCGACAGTAGTGGCAGGCCACAGCTCAAGCAACGCACCCTCAATGTGCGTATTCCCAAAGGGGTACGCCAGGGGCAACATATTCGCCTGGCCAAACAGGGCGAAGCAGGGATCGGCCAGGCGGAGCCCGGTGACCTATACCTGGAGATTGAATTCCGTCCTCACCCTTTATTCAGAGTCGAGGGTAAAGATGTTTATATGGACCTGCCCCTGGCGCCCTGGGAAGCGGCCCTGGGCGCCACCGTCAAAGTGCCCACTCCCTCGGGGAAGGTTGATCTGAAGATTCCAGCAAATACCCAGGCAGGGCGTAAATTACGACTAAAAGGTCGAGGCATACCTGCCGGTCAGGCAGGTGACTTTTACGTCGTTTTACAAATTGCACTACCCGATGCAAAGAGCGAAGCCGACAAAACCGCTTATCGTGAATTTGAGAAGGCATTTAATTTCAATCCCCGTACTGACCTGGGAGTGTAAGCCAACATGAAACGTGAATCGCTAACTTTATTATCAGGTGAAATAGTCGAAGAAGAAGTTGAGTTCAGTCTGGCTGAATTGTGCAGGATATGCCACCTGAATGCTGAACAGGTTTTTGAACTGGTCGAGTACGGTCTGGTTGACCCCCTGGGGCAGAATCCCTCTCACTGGCGATTTCAGGGCAGTAGCGTTAGGAGAGTGCGAGGTGCATTACGACTCAAGCGCGACCTGGGCGTCAATCTTGCCGGTGCGGCGCTGGCCATAGAACTACTGGAAGAACTTGAAGAACTACGCATCCGCCTACGACGCCTGGAAGGCGATTAGTCGAACAACCACGCTCATTCCTGGTAGAGGCGGGCATCAGCTCTATGCACATGTTGGGTCTTAGCTCATTGATGCGATTCATCCCGTTTATAGGACGTCAATCAAAAACACCAGTAATGCTTAGCATCACTGGTGCTCGATATTCAAAACTCAGGCTGGATTCTAGAACGGGATATCGTCGTCGAAATCACCCGCGGTGGCCATCTGGGGAGCCTGGTTTTCGTCAATGGGAGGCGGTTCGTTACTGGAATAATTATTGTTATTGCCACCTCCCGAACCTCGCGAGTCCAGCATCTGCATTTCATTGGCAATAACCTCGGTTGTGTAGCGGTCCTGCCCCTGGTTATCCTGCCATTTGCGGGTCTGCAGTTTACCTTCGACGTAAATCTTGGAGCCTTTTTTCAGGTATTCCCCAACAATCTCAGCGAGGCGGCGGAAAAAAACAACGCGGTGCCATTCGGTCTTTTCCTGTTGTTCCCCCGTATTTTTGTCCTTCCACGTCTCAGAGGTGGCAATCGTGACATTGGCAACCGCCTGTCCATTCGCCATATAGCGGACTTCGGGATCTTTGCCCAGGTTGCCAACCAGGATTACTTTATTTATACCTCTGGCCATATAATTCCTCCTAAAATCAACTAGTTAGTGCGTTATGTATAGAAATTGATCAATCATTATGTTGATTCGATAGAGTAATCAAGTAGCGCCTCCCTGTCCAAGGCTTTCTGATCGACTTTCAAATAGGCGACCCCGTCTTCGGGAATCACCACAGCCTCAGCGACCCCTCTTATCGCGGTTAATTTTGCTACCAGCGCACGGGCCTGCTCTTTGCCGACGTCGCCAACGTTAATCAACTCACTGCTCAGGTAGGGAGGATTGCGCATTGAGATGACTAAAAGTAGCCAAATAGCCGCCAACAAGGCATTTATCAGGAACACATTGGACTCACCATGATGCTGTGTTATCCAGCCAGCTGATGTCGCGCCCAGGAAGGCGCCCAGGAACTGGGCACTGGAAAAGGCGCCCATGGCCGTCCCCTTGTGGGCAGCTGGGGCAAATTTGGCCACCAGCGACGGCAGACTGGCTTCCAGTAGATTAAAACCAACCAGAAACAGCCAGATAGACATAGCAAGGGCCCACCAGCTGTTATGTATCTCCCAGATCAACAAACAGGCGATAGTA
>JASFLL010000097.1:0-5862 GCA_050118115.1 Thioalkalispiraceae bacterium | reverse complement strand
TCAAAAGCGGGTATTTCACCCCCGGGCCATACAGAGCCATTGAGTTGATACCATAGTACCGCCCTGGTATGGGAAAGATTTACTGGCACGATCACCCTTGCGCTCCCCGCCTTGAGAAATTCCTCAAACAGCGGATCGTCATCTTCCATGACATACTTGCTGAGCCAGTGTTCTTTTCTGCCCCAGTAGTAGGGATAGAACTCATAGGTCATATTGGCCCAGTCGAAGGCCTGCTCAAAGAACTGAATCGCCTCGCCTATGTCCAGGGCGCTGTCTATCGCTATCTCAGGATAATTGTACGGCGGTTGCGCCTGATCATTTTGAAAAATTCCGGCGGGGAGATCAAAGTACTCGTTGGCCCAGACGGTGATGCTACTCTTCTTCAGCGCCTCCCGCTCGATTTCCCTGTTAATCAATGGATTTCGTCCGGTGATTTCAACACCTCCCTGCACCTTGATCGCCGCCAGTTGTTCTTCGTAATCCATTCGTTGTTTGTGGTAGGCATTCATGATGGCAGAGTAGGTCGCTAACTGCCATTTCTGGAAGGTTTCATCCTGAAGGTGACACGAGATTTCTACATGCAACAGTATCGTGTGTATTTTCCGGCCGACCCCTCCGACGGGGAAATAATTAGAGATGGGGCCAGAACCTCCCATTCCCGTATACACATCATATGACCCAAAATAAATAGCATAGTAATAATCCTTATCTCCCGTTTTGTATCTCCAAAACGTTTGATAATAACCTGTCTGGAATTCATAGCCCTCCGGGATTGTGAGCTCTTCATCCAGTAGTGACCAGTGATCATCGACACTCAGTGTTTTGGAGATCGTCTTTGCCAAATGCACATGTCTGGGCGGTGGTGGGCTCACGCCTTCGACCTTATAGTTTTTTAGCAATGCAAAATAGTTGGTGCGGGAAACATGATCAGGCCTCAAATCCTGCCCGGAAACAGGGTCGGTGGGTTTTTGTGGTTCAACGGGAAGAATGCCATTTTCAATTGCTTCTTGTTGGGCAAAGATATAAAAAGCAGCAGGTTCGGGGATGATGAATTCGTACATCAGGCGCTTGCCATAATTTACCAGTTTGGAGCGGTAATATTTATCGACCCAGCGATACACACCCGCAAAATTCTGATGACCTCCAGTGTTGTCGAAGCCGTGTTTATTGGTTTCTTCGATCTCCTCCAGAACCCGGGTTTTTCGTTCTTCACGTACCCGCTCAATGACCTTATTGATTGATTTTTCGGTAATCTCCTTGGCGTAATTCGAAGCATTCCTTTCTGACTCTTCCTTTGAATTACTGGACTCGTATTTTCCGTACGCGCTGAACGTGACCGGACCATAGCTACCTGAAATGTTGGTACCCGCTTCGAATTTCGACTCTGATTTTATTGTCTTTTGACTCTCTTGCTGCAGTTCATAGCGTTCTGTTGATTGCAGGTCTTTTGTATTTTCGGCCTGGCGTTCAAATTCCGTGACCAGGGTTTCTTCTCGTTGATTTAAACGCCTATGCTCCCGGCTACGGCTTTCGGTAGCCATTACATTTTCTATATGCGCTATCTCTCCTGCTTCGTATCTGGCAATGCGTTGTTTAACTACGATTAAATCGCCAACTCCAAATGGCTTTATTTCCGGCTTCATCATCAAACCCTTAAAGTCAAATTACCCTGCTTCGGGCCTTAACAAATACTCCATTAACCACTTTGATTTCATCAATATGCTGTAAATCATCAAGCTCACTGATTTCCTGTGCCAACAGTTCATCGATATTGGCGCTGCTTTCAAAGACTGATTTATTGCTAATGGTCAGGCCTAACTCCTTGCTCAGTTGCAAGAGCTTTTCGTTACCGCTCAGATCGCTTTCTGTAATGACCCAGGGAGTGGCGGTCTTTTGGAACGATAGTTGCTGCTCAGTATCCCCGTCAGCTTCTCTTGTTACAGCTTGAGGGGGACGGCTTTTTTCTTTCTCAAGCTTAACCTGATATAACTGGTTCAACTCCGACTCTATACTCTGCAATGACTGAATTTTCTTTTTGACGGCCTTAATTTTATTAAGCCGCTTAGCCCTGCTATCAGGCTCATCTATTTGTTTACCATCCGGTTTTGAGGTCGCATGTTTCATCCTCGGTTCGGACTGATAGACGTTATACGCTTTGGGAATGGCGGGATAGATTTGATTGAATCTGGCAAGCAGCTCATATAAAGATTCGTTGTTTTCTGACCTTATCGCTGCGAACAAATGAAACGCCCGGATCCAGAAGATAATCTTATCGCATATATACCAGTTTTGTTCCGGTAATATAAAATGAGAATACAGGCTACTGAAAAGCTGCGATTTGATATTGTCTGATTCATCGCTTTGAATTAATTCCGCCAGATTGTAATCGGGAATCAGCTCGTAAAGTCCAGTGATTGTTTCCGGTAGCACTGTGGCCAACTTGCTATTCTGCACGACTAATTGCTTTTTACTAAAGAAATTTCTAAACCTCGATTCAGCGCAAATTAACGGCTGTAATTGAATAACTCGACTAAAATATTGATCAGAATTCAAAAAGCTAGTTGCCACTTCATTCATGGCTTGATGAGGCGAGACACCTGATTCAATTTTTTGGTCGATTTGCTCCTGAAACTCCGTATTATCATTAGATACAATCAGGCTATCGGTCGGGCTTTTCTTCTCTGGCGGTCGCACAGCGACGAATTTGAATATATTCTCTGTTTTCATTTCTTATTCAATCTTACACAAATTATCAAACAATCCATTGGTCTAATTTTAGTCAAGCTGTATTCCAAAAATAGAATTAGCTATTTCCACCTAACTAATACGGTATTATTGTATCTTGTTATCCAATAGCTATTTTATGCTCATGCTTTTTGAATGTATTTAAAAATAGTATGAAAAAGGACTTTATTAAATTGATACAGATCAAGTCTAGATAAGGAAAGCGGGTCAGAGTAAACCTCTCCCCGTTTACAATTTCATTTTTTCTCTCCATAACCAGGCTTGCATTCGTGGCTGCGGTTGAATTGGCCGACACATCGATCCGATGACGGTACCTTCACGCCCATCCCTTCAATAGGCCGACTACGTCCGTACTTAGATATTAATCATTTTACTAATTGAAGAGTGTGGCCTGTGGTTGGCCGCGACGCGCGGGCAACCGAACCCATCCTGGTTATACTCTACATATCGAAACGTTGCCTGGAAAACGTGGTCTGTCCCCTGTTACACCTGTTACATGCTAATCGCCCATTGATACAGGCGACGCCTTACTTAACTACATAGTCTCTTGTACAGGTTTTCGTATCGACCCTGTTGCACACTCGGACTACCGCATTTATATAATGTAAAAGGTGTCCCCTTTGCATTCTCCCTGCCAGTGAGTTTAGACTCAAGCTGCAAGCGCCCTTTTTCCTGATTCCAGTTTTTTATTGTCCAGGTCATCTCCCAGTAGGCTGTTTTCTTTTGGTCCCAGAACCTGACCTGGATTTGCCTGGTACCGCCTGTATATTGCCAACCAAGCGGTAACGTATCTTTCTTCTTAAACAGGCCACCTTTCTCATTATAAGTTGTTAATTCGGCATTAAAGCGGCCTGAATCATCCTGAAGTTTATAGAGTGAAGCAACGGGCTTTCCGTCCTTGTAAGACATTGAAACCCATTTCCCGGCAAATTCTTTTAGTGATGGGTTTGTAATCTTAATTTGCTGATGATCTGGTTCTTCATTCTTTTTCGCGAGAGCCTCGGCTTTTTTCTGTTCACGAATGTTCGCACTGGCCTCATTTATATCCTCAACGGTACCCATTTTCGTTGTGCCAAGGTTTTTGTAGTTAGGATCCTGAGGATTCGTCAGATATTTTTGCAATAAGACACTGACCCTTTGCCTTTCCTTTAACTCCTGCGGGGTTAAATTCATCGGTTTCCCTGACATGAACTGTTGGCGCTCATCATCCATCGCCTTTTTAACAGTCGCAAAATTTTCAGAATTAACCTCTTTGATTGCACTAAAATCAAATTTTTCGTCTGCTAGCGAAATAGAAGCAACAATGGATAATGATAACAATAAAATGATGTGAAGGTGTCTGTGCGTCCTGGTCATGGCCAATGTCCTTATAAATTATATTGTGAGATACGCTGTTTGAATCTGTTTTATAGTTGTTTCTACCTAATCCACCAACTCGCTGACATCGAGCCAGGCGAGCCAGGGGACAGACCACGATTAATTTGCACTTTCTTTTACTGGCCGGCCAGCCGTTCCCGCAGTTACGCGGTGATTCAGCATATTAGCTATTTCATGTCTATCATCAATAGCAATCAACCGGGTCAGACTCCATTGGTTTGTTTGACTTCGCGATGCTGCACAATGGCAGCCAGTATCATTTTTATTACCTGAATAAACAATAGTGAACTGAAAAAAGTCAGTGCAAGTTAAGTAGTGAGCAACATCGATAGGGTCAGAGTAAAACTGTTGAGTTTTTACTCTGAGCCATAATATTCGAGGTGGTGCAGCCATTAAGCATCATTGGCCTTGCGAACGCGGGCCTCAACGCGTGCGGCTTTTAACCGGCTGTCATCAATGACTTCAGGATAGAGGGGATAAAAGTTATGTACGTCGAATACATGTTCACACGCGGCCGGTTCCAGGCGTTGCCTGACCGAGCGTGGAAGCCCATCAAGCATCAACAATCGTGGCGCGAGCCGTTGTAGATACAATTCGCAACATCGTTGTGATTCCGGATCGTCCCACTCCTCGCTGATCAAACACGATGGAAAGTCATCCGTCACGGGCGCTGGGCGTTCGAACCAGACGGTCTTCGGTTTCTTGCCGGCACGTTCTTCAATAGATTTTTGTAAACGATAATTAACGGGGGTGACATATTCCGGCTTATTATCAGCTATGGGATCGGCCACATCGAGTTCTGCCGAAGGAATAGACACCCATGCAGTGGGCAGCAACGGCCATTGCATCTCTTCCTCATCGATACAGCTATGTAACAGCGCAAGCGGTTTTTCATCGTTCTCATCCAGTAACCAGTATTCGTAACGATCCCCTGGCTCGAAAGGCAAGCGTACCGCACTGAGCACATCAAAAATGCGATCAGTATCGAGTTTGACACGTACCGATTTGATTCCTTTACGTATCACGCGGGTATTAAACTGGTTACCTTCAATGCTCACCAACAGGGAAAGATTGACGCGAGGATCGTGACGCAGTGAACCAAACAGCGTTTCCGGGGTTTCGTCATGGGCATACCGTATTGCCCAGTTCTTGCCATCGAGACTCAGGGCACGGGCCCAACCAAAGTCGGCGATCTGGATCACGCCGACAAAAGGCTGCAGCAAACGCTTGGAGTACATTCTGATCATGTAACTATATATTAGGCTCAGACAACAATATTGCTATTTATTATAGACAATGAGGCAAGCTTGTGAGGCAAGCGGAATTAGAAAATACAATCAACAGGGTCAGACTCCATTGGTTTATTGGTTTATGGGCCTGTCGCTAGTTTAAGGATGTCATTCGTTTCATCGGTATAGAGTATGTTCACGTTGCCCGCGGCATCTACCTTGATAGCGCTCTCCATAGCCAGGTTACCGGTCGCATCAAGATAGAGTTTTTGCCAGGATCCAGGTATGCCCGTTGCATATTTCAGATCTGCATTATTATCCTGATAGCTGATATGGATCGCATCAGTACTGTCCAGATCGATAGAGAGATACCTGCCACCAATCCAGGAAAGCGTATCCACAACAGAGCTAACCCAACTACCTGAACTGTTTGTCGCATACATAAGCTCATTCACTTTCATATATACGATATGCGGAATGTTATTGCTATCGAGATCCAGTGAAATTCCAC
>JASFLL010000096.1:0-5880 GCA_050118115.1 Thioalkalispiraceae bacterium | reverse complement strand
AAGAAGACTACGAAGCATGAGCCTGGAACACGATAAAGCCGTCTTCTGGCAAGCGCGAGTTGATGCCAGCCTCGATCAATGGCTTCCGGCAGAGACTATCGAGCCAGAACAACTTCACAAGGCCATGCGTTATGCCGTATTTAATGGTGGCAAACGTATCCGCCCGGTGCTGACCTACGCAGCTGGCCAGGCTGTTAATGCCCCACTCGACATGCTCGATCATGTCGCCTGTGCCGTCGAATGTATTCATGCCTACTCCCTGATTCACGATGACCTGCCGGCTATGGACAATGATGATCTGCGCCGTGGCATGCCAACTGCCCATAAGGCCTTCGATGAAGCGACGGCCATCCTGGCCGGCGATGCACTGCAGGCCCTGTCTTTTCATATCCTTGCCCATGGACTGGACCAGTCCATCCCGGCCGATACGCGTCTGGAGATGATCGACTTACTGGCCATTGCCAGCGGCTCGCGCGGGATGGCCGGCGGTCAGGCCATTGACCTGGCAGCCGTTGGTCAAACAATCAATGAGGCTGAACTTGAGAACATGCACATCCACAAGACCGGCGCCCTGATTCGGGCCAGCGTCAAGTTGGGTGCCCTGTGTGCCGCAGATGTCAGTCCCGACAAGATTGAAAAGCTCGATCATTTTGCCAAATGCATTGGCCTGGCCTTTCAGATCACGGATGATATTCTCGATGAAACCGGTGACACCGAGGTACTCGGCAAAACCCAGGGGGCAGATCGTGCCCTGAACAAACCGACCTATCCCAGTATTCTGGGTATGGAGGCCTCCAGAGATCTGGCCAGGACCCTGATTGACGACGCCATTCACTCACTGGCCAGTTTTGATAAGCAGGCAGATGCGCTGCGCGATATCGCCAATTATATTCTGGAACGCTCACATTAGGTTTTTTTATCCACAAATCGGTTTTATCACTTTGAGAAATTGGCGCCAGCGCATACTATATATAGATAGATAACCTACGATAGCGTATGAGCCAGCCTACTTACCCACTTTTAAGCCTGATCGATGACCCCGCCCAGTTGCGCGAGTTGTCTGTCGAGCAACTGGATCAATTAGCCGAAGAGCTGCGCCAGTTTTTAATCCAGAGTGTCAGCGATACCGGTGGCCACCTGGCGGCGGGGCTGGGTACGGTTGAGCTCACCATTGCCCTGCATTATGTCTTCAATACGCCTGGCGATCGGCTGGTCTGGGATGTAGGCCATCAGACCTATCCGCACAAAATCCTGACCGGTCGCCGTGATCAGATGGCCACTATGCGTAAAAAAGGCGGCTTATCCGGCTTTCCAAAGCGGGATGAAAGCCCCTACGACGCATTTGGCGTGGGACACTCCAGCACCTCGATCAGTGCCGCCCTGGGCATGGCCCTGGCCGCCAAGCGGCGCCAGCAGGATACCCAGGTGGTGGCCGTGATTGGCGATGGCGCCATGACAGCCGGCATGGCCTTCGAGGCCCTGAATCATGCCGGTGATCTGGATGCCAACTTACTGGTAATACTGAACGACAATGACATGTCCATTTCACCCAATGTCGGTGCCCTCTCCAACCATCTGGCCCGCATTTTATCCGGTCAGCTTTATTCGAGCATGCGCGAAGGCAGTCGCAAGGTCCTCAGCGTGATGCCCTCGGTGTGGGAGCTGGCAAAACGGACCGAGGAACATATGAAAGGCATGGTCGTCCCCGGTACCCTGTTTGAAGAACTGGGCTTTAACTATATCGGCCCCGTTGACGGTCATGATATCAATACCCTGGTGAAGACCCTGAAGAACCTTTCCAAACTGAAAGGTCCACGCTTTTTGCATATCGTCACCAAAAAAGGCAAAGGCTTCCAACCCGCCGAAGAAAATCCCTGTACCTATCATGGTGTGGGCAAGTTTCACCCGGAATCGGGCAAACTGGAAAAATCTACACCGACGGGTCCGACCTACACCCAGGTCTTTAGCGACTGGCTCTGTGACATGGCCGCCCAGGATGAGCAACTGATCGGCATTACACCCGCCATGCGTGAAGGATCGGGACTGGTCAAATTCTCTGAACAATTCCCCGAGCGCTACTACGATGTCGGGATCGCCGAGCAACACGCCGTGACCTTAGCGGCTGGCCTGGCCTGTGAAAATTTAAAGCCCGTCGTTGCTATCTATTCGACCTTCCTGCAACGAGCCTATGATCAATTGATTCATGACGTGGCCCTGCAAAACCTGCCGGTGTTATTCGCGATTGACCGCGCCGGTGTAGTAGGCCCCGATGGCGCTACCCATTCAGGCAGTTTTGATCTCAGTTACATGCGTTGCATCCCCAATATGTTGATCATGGCCCCGGCAGATGAAAATGAGTGCCGACAGATGCTGAGTACCGGTTACCTGCATGATGGCCCGGCTGCCGTCCGTTATCCACGCGGACAGGGACTGGGCGTTGAGGTATCAGATTCACTGGAGCCCATCGAAATTGCAAAAGGTGAGGTATTACGCGAAGGCGACGCTGTCGCGATCTTATCCTTTGGCAGTTTACTGGGCGAAGCCACCCACGCTGCAGATGTGATGAACGCAACCCTGGCCAATATGCGCTTTATCAAACCCCTGGACGAAAACTTGATTCTGGAACTGGCGAAGAAACATGAAATCCTGGTTACGATTGAAGACAATGCCGTACTCGGCGGGGCCGGTAGCGCTGTTAACGAGTTCTTGTTGAAAGCCGGCATCACAATTCCCGTATTGAACCTGGGACTTCCCGATCAGTTCCTGGCCCATGGCACTCAGCAGGAAATATTAGCCGAGGCAGAATTAACCGCAGATGGTATAATCCGCCGCGTGGAAGCCTGTTTGCACGCAAATTCGCAAGTCAAAACCACCACACAAACACCTCTTTTCCGAGTATAATCGTAGGATATTTTTATGGCTGGCCGTTATCGGATGAAAATTGTGACCGATTTTGCTGCTGCACATTTGTTGCGTGGCTATCCGGGAGTTTGTAGCCGGTTACATGGTCATAACTGGAAGGTGGACGTTGAAGTGACAGCCACTGAACTTGATGAAATCGGGATGGGTATCGATTTTCGGGACATCAAGTCCGCCACCAATGAACTGATTGGCGCACTGGATCACCGGAATTTAAATGACATTCCACCGTTTGATGAGATCAATCCGACCGCAGAGAACATTGCCGCCTATATATATAAAGGATTAAGCAACGAATTGAATAATGAACGTGTCAGTGTGAATGCAGTGACGATCTGGGAGACAGACCGGGCCTGCGTGACATATTCAGAGGGCTAATTATATGAACAGCAAGGTAACAAATCTCGTGATTGAAGATGTACAAAACAGAGCTGACACGCGCAATATTCCTATCAACAAGGTAGGCATCAAGGACATTCGTCATCCCGTGCGGGTGCGTGATCGTACAGGTGGTGAACAACATACGATTGCCAACTTTAATATGTATGTAAATCTGCCACATAATTTCAAAGGCACACACATGTCACGCTTTGTCGAGATTCTGCATCAACACGAGCACGAGATATCGGTGAAGTCATTTAAAGAGATGCTCTCGGAGATGACTGATCGCCTGGAAGCTGGTTCGGGGCATATTGAAATGAATTTCCCGTATTTCATCAGCAAGAAGGCACCGGTCTCGGGTGTTGAAAGTCTGATGGACTATGACGTGACATTTATCGGTGAGATTCACGATAATGTACCGCAAACCATTATCAAGATCGTGGTCCCGGTTACCAGTCTTTGCCCCTGCTCCAAGAAAATATCTGATCGGGGTGCACACAATCAACGCTCCCACGTCACTGTCACGGCACGGATCGCGGAGTTTGTCTGGCTGGAAGAACTCATTGATATCGTCGAACAGGAAGCATCCTGTGAATTATATGGCCTGCTAAAACGCCCGGATGAAAAGAATGTGACGGAACGCGCCTATGATAATCCCAAGTTTGTCGAAGACATGGTGCGAGATGTGGCAGCACGTCTGAATGATGACGATCGCATTAGCTATTATGTGGTCGAGTCAGAAAATTTTGAATCAATACATAACCACTCTGCTTACGCATTGATCGAAAAAGACAAAACCAGGGAAACGGAAGAATAAACTAGTTTACCTTCCTGCGAATCTCGTAGCGTGGTCCCTTGTCTTCTTTCATATTGATCCGGACCCGTTGTTTGCTCCAGCCATGCACCTTGTCATGGGCTTCAATATAAATAATATTCTTGTCTTTCGGGACTAGCACATTGGCCAGGGTACGGGTGAACGGCTGTTCCTCGACATGCGGGTGCCAGAGCTTACGAAAGCCCAGCTCTTTACCTTTGTCATCGACAATGCGCCAGCCATCCGCATAATGTTGCCAGCCTGTATCATCATGTTTTAAAGTCACATGAAAGGTCCAGCGATTCGCACTGGGCTCGATCATAACTTTAACAATTTCAACCTCATTTGCCAGACTGGTGCCTGAAAATAAGACACAGGTTAATGCAAATAGAACTGTTATTACTTTTTTCATATCGACCTCACTTACCAGGCATAAGAAATTGAATGATGCAGCGCTCCCTGTCGTACCGGTTGGATAACGCAAATATTATACGATATTAAATATCGCGCTGATCAAATGCATGCAGACCAGGGCAAATACACCGGCAATCACATCATCAAGCATAACACCAATCCCACCTTTTATACGTGAATCGATCACAGATATGGGCCATGGCTTGAGAATATCGAAAAGTCGAAATAGAAAAAAGCCCAGCGTAACAGAAATCAGACTGGGTCCAATAAACAGCATGGTAATCAGGAAACCCACGA
The DNA here is from genome assembly GCA_050118115.1 of Thioalkalispiraceae bacterium. Classification (GTDB taxonomy): domain Bacteria; phylum Pseudomonadota; class Gammaproteobacteria; order UBA6429; family Thiohalophilaceae; genus SZUA-24. The sequence goes on along the minus strand of JASFLL010000096.1, from coordinate 1,055 downwards.
TCTCATCCCAGACTATCGCTGGATGATCCTGAACCCCCAGTGCCCTGGTTGTGAATTCACACAGGTAAAATCCCAGTACCAGTGCAGAACTGCAGACAATCAGGTAAACCTGCACATTGGTATACTGAACAAGTAAGAGATACAGGGGGATTGCTACCAGGGTCCCGAAAGTACCCGGTGCCCAGGGGAGTAAACCACTACCAAAACCAAGGCTCAATAGATGTCGAGGATCTTTCAGGATTGAAACGGGTATCGTTTTAGTATTCATGGCGAAAGGAAATGATCAAATCCGCTTTTGCTTAGCAATTTACGTTGGCCTTTATCAATCAAATATAGTCCCTCAGTGTTGACGATTTTACCAATACGAGTAATCGGGCACGCCGTTTGTTCAGCAATGGTCTGTAGTTCAGCTTGCTTTGAGGGTGGCGCCGTAAAACATAATTCATAATCGTCACCACCATGTAACACCATTTCAAAAATAGATTCTTCTGCCATGCCACTTTGTTTAAGCTGGTCAGATAATGGAATTGCCTGAAGATCAATTTCTGCACCAGCATCACCACTTGCTTCGAGTATATGACCTAAATCTGCAGCTAATCCATCTGAAATATCGATACAGGCTGTTGCGATATTTTTTATTGCGGTACCAATATCGACACGTGGACATGGTCTAAGCAATCTGCTTATTAATATCCTTTCCATTTCTGAATACACAGATTTTTGCTGTTGCAGTAATTTTAAACCTGCCGCCGCATCACCTGGCGTACCCGTTACATAGATATCATCACCCTGTCGTGCACCGTCCCTGCATAATGCTGTGCTTTTCTCGATCACACCACCGATTTGAATCGTGATACTCAATGGGCCCCTGGTTGTATCACCACCAATCAAAGTAAGATCGTACTTGTTTGCGATAGCCGCCAGGCCAGCAGCAAAATCGCTTAACCAGTCATGATTCACTTCAGGCAAACTTATTGATAGCGTGAACCATACAGGTTGCCCCCCCATCGCGGCAATATCGCTAACATTAACCGCCAGCGCCTTATAACCAATAT
>JASFLL010000095.1:0-5886 GCA_050118115.1 Thioalkalispiraceae bacterium | reverse complement strand
CTTTACGAGGTTCGTAATGGCGGCCATACTGAACCGAGTCTGCGTGAAAAATATCGGCGTTTGTATAAATTAATTGTCGGTAACCAGAATTATGATATAGAGATGGCCGATGAGGTCTGGAAATTCTTTAAAGACAGGCAACGCAACTGAGGTGGGCAATTTAAGAGTATTAACCCATCGTGGTTTTAAGATGCCGCTTGAGATCAGGTAACCGCATAGTATTGAGAACATCTTTCTTCTCAAGCCAACCGCGCCGTGCCTGACTGATACCATCAGCCAGATAGGCATAGTCTCTGGTGCTATGAGCATCACTGTTAATACTAATAACCACCCCGCTTTCCTTTGCCTGCTGGCAATAGATATCGGTCAGATCCAGTCGCTGTGGTTGACTATTCAGCTCTAAAAAGCAACCACGTTCTCGGGCTGCGCTGATAATGCGGTGTAAGTCCACATCATAGGCCTCGCGTTCGTTTAATAGACGGCCACTGGGATGGGCAAGAATAGTAAAGTATTTAGATTCCATGGCTCGCAGGATGCGTGTAGTCTGCTTGCTACGTGACAAATGAAATTTGCTGTGTACCGCACCAATAACCAGATCCAGTTTGGATAAAATGGTATCTGGAAGATCAAGGCATCCATCTTCCAGAATATCAACCTCGATTCCTTTAAGAATAGTGATACCCTTTAACGAATCGTTAAGCTTGTCAATTTGTCCCAGTTGTCGTTCAAGACGCCTGGAATCCATACCGCGGGCAATAGTCAGCCGCTGACTGTGATCGGTTATCGCAATATATTTCAACCCCTGCTGTTTGGCTGCAATTGCCATCTCCTTGATCGTATTGTGACCATCGGTAGCATCACTATGGACATGCAGATCACCCTGTAAATCCTTGAGATCGATTAAGTTTGGCAGTTTTTTATTGTTTGCCGCTTCGATTTCTCCTCGTGCCTCACGCAACTCGGGTGGAATTAACGGCAGACCAACTGCCCGGGCTACCGAAGCTTCGGTTTGGCCTGCAATCCTTTCGTCCTGTTTAAACACACCATACTCGTTAATTTTCAAACCACGTTGCTGAGCCAGATGCCGGACCTGGATATTATGGGCCTTACTGCCGGTAAAGTAATACAGCGCAGCGCCATAACTGACCTGTTCGACCACCCGTACGTCGACCTGCAATCCATTTCGCAAAAAAACAGTCGCGCGGGTTGTTCCCCTGGAAACAATATCCTGAACATCATCATAATTGACAAACTTTTCCATTACTGGACTGCCTTTGCCGGCAGTAATCAGAATATCGAGATCTCCCACTGTTTCTTTGCCACGACGATAACTACCGGCAATGACAACTTCCTTTACGCCGGTAACGTCTTTGAGGTATCTGACCAGCGGTTCCGCATATTGACGGGCCACATTGTGCAGAAAGCGTTCTTCCTTCAGCGGATGAGCCGCCAGACTTTCAAGGATACGTTGTTCGAGCCTGGTACCAAAACCTGGAAGTGATGTTAATTTCCCTTTGCGTGCCGCGTTTTCCAACTGTTTTACCGTTTTAATATGCAGCTCAGAATAGAGCTGTTTAACCCGTTTTGGGCCCAGCCCCGGGATTCGCAATACTTCTTCCAGGCTGGCAGGGACTTCTTTATGCAATTTATCGAGCGCCTGCAGGTGACCACTGGCGAGCATTTCCTTGATCTTACCTGCCAGATCCTTGCCTATGCCCGGTAGCTGGGTCAGGTCTTCGTGATCGGATACAAGTTCAGCCAGCTCACTGCCCAGACCGTGGATCGTACGGGCGGCATTGCGATAAGCGCGTACACGAAAAGGATTGGCATCCTCGATCTCAAGCAGATCCGCCATTTCCTCAAAAACCTGAGCGATATCTTTGTTACGTACTGTCATTAAACGACTCTTCGATACGCATTAATTTAGCCGATAAGCTAGCCACGCTAATCGACATGACAATTGATTGCCGTCAGTTTTATCCAGAACCATAATACCTATAATTAGTCTATATGGAGTGATTATGATTAAAACATAAGGGATATACTTACTTTGTCCATTGAAGTATCTGGCCGCATGCTATACATAGCGCATAAATTACAGCCATCTATTTTACAAAACCAGAAGGTAAACTGAATGTCGCAAGATCAACAAACCAACAGTAACCGGATGCGGCTTATTCTTAGCCTGGCAAACAGCCGCCATTGGCGACGCAAACCGGTTGTCTGGAGCATCGTTATCATTTTGATAATACTGGTCGGACTGTTCAGTTTTCTGATTTCCTCCAGCCAGCAAAGCACTACCAGTTTTCAAACCGAGGAACTGCAACAGGGTAATCTCACAGTGCGTGTAACGGCCACCGGTGTACTACAACCGGTTAACCAGGTCGAAGTTGGCACTGAAATCTCAGGTACTATTGAGAGTGTTGCAGTTGACTTTAATAGTCGTGTTAAACGTGGCGATGTTCTGGCCAGGCTGGACAAGGAAAGGCTTAATGCACAGGTTGTCCAGGCCAGGGCCTCTCTGGAATCGGCCAGGGCACACGTGGAAGAAGCAAAAGCCACCGTATTGGAGACAAAAGTTCGTATGAATCGCTGTGCCAAACTGGCCAAACAACAATTGTGCTCACAGGAGGATCTGGATACCCTGACAGCCGCTCACGTACGCGCCAAATCCGCTGAAGCCAGCGCCCGTGCCCAGGTCGCTGTGGCAACCGCCACACTGGATGCACATCAAACCGATCTGGACAAGGCGGTGATCCGCGCACCTATCGATGGAATTGTCCTGAAACGCCAAATCGAACCCGGTCAAACGGTTGCAGCATCACTGCAAACACCGGTTTTGTTTGTCCTGGCTGAGAGCCTCGCCCAAATGGAGTTGCATGTTGCCATCGATGAAGCCGATGTCGGGCAAGTAAAGGAAGGACAACAGGCCGGCTTCACTGTTGATGCCTATCCGGATAAACATTTTCCTGCCGTAATCAGCCAGGTACGCTATGCCCCGCAGACTGTTGAAGGTGTCGTGACCTATGAAACCGTACTCTCTGTCGACAACACAGATCTGCTGTTACGACCAGGCATGACCGCCACGGCTGAAATCATTACCAAACACATAAAGAATGCACTACTTGTACCTAACGTTGCCTTACGCTTTGTCCCGCCAAAAACAAATCAGGCAAAGAGTACTGGCGGTAGTTTGTTTAGCCGACTGTTTCCCCGCCCGCACGGGAACCAGCCCAAAACCAGGACGACCACAAAAGAAAGTAAACAGGTATGGATCCTTGAGAATGGTCAGGCTGTTGCCGTCCCAGTTAAAGTAGGCGCCACTGATGGGCAAATGACCCAGATTTTAGCTGGTGACTTACAGGCAGGCCAGGCAGTAATCGTTGATGTCAGTAGTAACCGCCGATGAATATTTTAGCTAACGCCTCCGAACATGCTGATTTAATTGAACTGGCTGGTATTACCAAGGTATACGGGAAAGGGACCGCCGCCATGCATGCTCTGCGCGGAATTGATTTAAGGGTTAGCGAGGGAGAGTTTGTTGCCATGATGGGACCCAGTGGTTCTGGCAAATCAACCTGCATGAATATTCTCGGTTGCCTTGACACCTGTACTGAAGGAAATTATTACTTCCAGGGAGTCAAGGTTGGGGAAATGGACCGTAATCAACGAGCATTACTGCGTCGCTATTATATTGGATTTGTTTTTCAGGGTTTTAATTTACTGGCACGAACTACAGCCCTGGAAAATGTTGAGTTACCGCTGATATATCGGGGCATCCCTGCAGCTGAACGTCATACCCGAGCGCAACAGGCACTGGAGATCGTTGGCCTCAGTGAATGGCAGGATCATACCACGGCAGAACTCTCCGGCGGCCAACAACAACGAGTAGCTATAGCTCGTGCCATCGTCACCGAACCTTCTATCCTGCTTGCCGATGAGCCTACCGGCAACCTCGATACCGCCCGTGGTAGAGAGGTGATGCAATTGTTGAGCAATCTCAACCATGAGCGTGGAATTACCATTATTTTAGTAACACATGAAGCAGAAATGGCAGCCTACGCACGCCGCATCGTACACTTTCGAGATGGCCTGATTGAATCTGATCAAAACAGCAGGGAATCGAACTAATGTTGTGGAATGCCTTTTTACTTGCTTTGCGCGAGATCCGCCGCAACATTTTACGTTCCGCCCTGACGATTCTCGGAATCGTCATTGGTGTAGCTGCAGTAATTATTATGGTGACCATCGGCCGCGGTGCAACCGCGCAGGTCACCGAACAAATCGCCAGCCTGGGTACCAACCTGTTAATGGTGCGTACAGGCCAACACCTGGGAATGGGACAACGTATTGAAGGTAAACCGTTCACACAACGAGATGTGGATGCAATCCGAAATCAAATCAGTTCGATTTCCGCTGTCGCTCCGTTGGCGTCGCAAAAAGTTCTGGCTGTCTATGGCAATGAAAACTGGTCGACGAATTTGACTGGCACAGATAACAATTATTTTGTCGCAGGTAACTGGTCACTTGCCTCAGGCCGACAATTTACCGAGAGTGAGTTACGCGCAGGAGCAGCGGTTTGTATTATTGGTGACACCGTACGCAAGGAACTGTTTGGTAACCTGGCCGCCGTCGGCAGTAAACTACGCCTGAAAAAATTTGCCTGCGATGTCATCGGGGTATTGGAATCCAAGGGTCAATCGACCATGGGCTCAGATCGCGATGACCTCATCCTCGTACCCATACGAACTTTCTGGCGCCGGGTAGCCGGTAACCAGGATATAAGCCTGATTCAGGTCTCTGCCGTAGAAGGTGCATCAACGGATAAGGTCAAACAGAACATCGAACGCTTGTTACGCGAACGCCGCCGTATCAGTTCCGCTGAAGACGACGACTTTAATGTACGCGATCTGAAGGAAATTGCAAAAACACTGGCAGGCACGACCCAGGTTTTGACCACCTTGTTAGGTGCCGTTGCTGCTGTCAGTCTGTTGGTGGGTGGCATCGGTATCATGAATATCATGTTGGTCTCCGTGACGGAACGCACACGAGAAATTGGTATCCGTCTGGCGATTGGTGCCCTGGAAAGAGAGGTCCTGTTACAATTCCTGGTAGAGGCCATGGTGCTTTCTTCTTTAGGAGGTGTCGCAGGCATACTGTTGGCAATCACCGCTTCAGCGGGGCTCGCCAACATGCTCAAAGTACCACTAGTGTATGATGTATGGATAATGCTGATGGCCTTTATCTTTTCTGCAGCAGTGGGAATTATTTTTGGATTCTTTCCCGCCCGTAAAGCAGCACGTATGGATCCCATAGAAGCACTGCGCTATGAATAAGTCGCGATATGTTACGAAGTCGGATATTCAGAAAAAGTTCTGAGGCCATCGCCCTCACATGACCAGTCAGCACGTGAATCCCAGAAAATCCGTGCTTCTGGTTTAATGGGTATATCATGATCCAGTGAACCGGCAGGTATAATTATCATACCAAGTTCAGGTACATGACGTGGCATGGCACTGCCACATTCTGAACAGAAATGCGTATAAAACCGCTCCGCCTCCGGTACTTTATATCTCTTCAATCTCTCTTCACCGGCCACCCAATTGAACTCTTCTTCCTTGATCATGATATTGCTTGCATGACCGGTACCGGTTGCTTTGCGACAACGACCACAATGACAATGATAAAATCGTTTTGGTTCACCGGTCAGTTCATACTGAACCGCACCACACAGACAACTGCCTTTAAATGTCATATCATTCATTTACTACCTCCTGACTCTTTGCTTCCTTCGCATTCACTTATGCAGCTATGGTAAATATTTAACTTCACGGGATCCATTTTTTTTATGATCAACTATACTGGGACTATTCATCCATAAGGACA
>JASFLL010000094.1:0-5949 GCA_050118115.1 Thioalkalispiraceae bacterium | reverse complement strand
CAACAGGTCATTGCGCACAGTATTGAATTAAGCCGGTTTGGCTGGAAAAAAGTTGTCACAACATCAGTGCATCGAATTTTTTATTTATCGAGTCTGTTGTTAAGTAACTATCGCCAGTTACACATGCCCTATCAAAAGGGAATGTGGCAACAGCTTTACTGGATCTACCAGCTGATCGAGAAATACAATTTACTCTCGGCAAAAATCACTGGGCTGGGAGAGCGGCCGACAAAGACCAGTATCGAAACCGAGTTTAGAAAGCTTCTATTACACTCACTACTGTCACCCAACCTGTTCAAACCAGATGAATTGCAGAATATCACTGACAACCTGGATATCTGGGCACAATACGTAGCGATTAGTGCTTCATATCGCGGCGAAGATACTCAGACCTATGCCTTCACACTTGAAACTGATATGCCGCCAGCACTGGTTGCAGCTGAGATCTCTAAGGCAGAAAATCAGTTAATCGATGTTCGCTACCTCGATATCACAGATTTAATCGTGAATATCAACAAACTGTTAAAAAACTCCAAACCCGGTACCGAACAAATCAAACTGGGGCGTGGTCATTATGTTACACCTCGCTGTTTACTCATTTTAATGAACTGCTGGGGCAGGCCCAGTAGCCGTGATGGTGCACGTCGTTTAATACAGGGCAACGCTGAAATCGCCATTGGTATCAGTGCAATACATTATGTTATTTCAGATGGCCGTCATCAAAAGAATGAAAGCCACCAAACAGAACAGGAAACAAAAGCTGGGCAGGATAGTTTCAGCATCACGCCTATAGAGCCCAACGCACTGGGACAACTTGGCTTTACTGCAGAACGTGATAACGGTCAGGATATCTGGGAAACGGCCTACTTCGAGCAGGAAGCCCCGCCGCCTTCCTGGACTGAAAGTATGCGCATGAAAGTTTACAGCTATCTCAACGCCAAGGTTCTTAATATCAGTAAAGGTGGTTTTTGTATTGCCTTACCACAAGATGGTGTCGAACATATTCAAGCCAATGAACTTGTTGCCGTCCGGGGAAAAACCGGGCAGTGGCAACTGGGTGAAATTCGCTGGATGATTTGCCCGACAACCGGCCCAATCCGGGCAGGCATCAAGAAACATACTCAGTCTGTCCATCCCACGCAGTTGATTCTATCTACAAGCGTTAAGTCACAACCTATCAAATGTCTGCTGGGTAAAAATGAGAACGAGCATGTATTGTTCCTGCCAAATTTACCTACCCAGCTTAATGGGAAGGATATATTTCTCGAACACAATGGTAGTAAACGGCCCATCAAATTTATCAAGCAAATGTATTCCAGCCCGGTAGGTTCTGTGCATGTTATCGAGTTTGCAGATACAAAACCGATTCCATCCGCTCTCGCCAATAGCAATGACGATTACGAATCAATCTGGGCAAGCCTGTAGATCGAAAAAGTTACGTTATTAATTCAATAACATAACTTTTTAATCTATGCTCCAAGCAATAAACGATCGTTTTTCAGATGTTTTTCAAATGTAAATTGATCATTTAAGAACTCAATCAAAGATTGCTTGGCTAACGCCTTGGTTGTATATGGTCCTTGATCCGGCCCACGTCTGATGGCAAACCACCATTCATTACCGACACTATAAAAACGTCCGGTCCGAAATGGAATCGCACCATTCTCGCCATATCTATTACGTTGGTTATACATAAAATACCTCCCACTGAACCTGTAAAGTGGGCCTTCCCTGGCCAGATGCGTAGCGTCACTACGCGTCCTAACCCAACCGTTACCTAACGAATATTTCATTCCCCTGTTTAGAGGATCCTATCCGGGCTGGCTTACTTTCGTCTGTCAGACGACACTGATTCTGTTGTAGGAATGCTCTTACAACTTTTTGAGTTTTACCCGGGGCCTGAGTTCAAAAATGTTGCCGGGGAGTAACAGGGTTTAACAGCAACTCATTGATTTTTGATAAATAAAAATTTTTATTAAATTACTTGAAAGTTCTCTATAAGTTCTCTAACATAGAGAACGTATGGAGAACATTTCGAAACTCACAACTTTGGAGAACAAGATGTTGCGTTATATTCGCCGCTATCTTGCCCAGCATGGCCAGGGCCCGACCCTTACTGAGATTGGCGCAGCGCTGGGAATCAATTCAAAGGGCACGGTTCATCGTTATGTGCAGGCACTTGTCGATAAGGGCTTCCTGCACCATACAGAACGAGGTTGGCGCGGCATTCGACTTACCAAAATCCCACACTCCCACACGACCCTCCCTTTGGTAGGTCGAATCGCCGCGGGCCGCCCGATCGAGGCCATACCCGATCAGGACGAACTCAGTTTTGCCGACTTCTCTCAGCAGGATAACTTTGCCCTGGAGGTGCAGGGCGACTCCATGTGTGAGATCGGCATTCTCGATGGTGATATCGTCATTATCAAAAGCCAGGCCACAGCCAAAGATGGCGAGATTGTCGTCGCCCTGATCGATGATCAGGAAGCCACCCTGAAACGCTTTAGAAAACTCGACAACAATAAAGTCAAACTCATTCCGGAAAACAGTCAGATGCAACCCATGGTCTACGACGCTCAACGTGTGCAAATACAGGGCGTACTGGTTGGGCAACTAAGGCGTTACTAATATTGAATACCCGTGACATCCAATTTCAATATGCAAACCCGGTTATGCCTGTAAGAGATGTAAAGGAAACAGCACAATTCTATAAGGAACAACTTGGTTTTACGATTGATGTGATTTGGGAAAACCCAAATTATGCATGTGTAAGTCGTGATGGTGTGACAATCGAATTTGGTGAAGGACGCCCCGAGCATATAGGAAGCGGAGCATGTGTTATCCAGGTAAGCAAGATAGATGCTATTTACGAAGAATTCAAAAACCGTGAACTAAATTTTGTAGGTGACTTTGCAAACAGGAATTATGGGAGCAAGGACTTCCGTATAAGAGACAACAATGGCAATTTATTAATTATTGGTGGCGCCCTGGCGAATAAAGATGCGTTAATTGCTAGTTGCAATCTTGTCTAGTATAAAAACACAGCCAGGGATTATTACCAGTCTTACTGATTAAAATATTTATAGGCATGTTCGCTGACCAGGTAACCCCGCACACCAATGACAAAAACAATTACTGCCAGGTTAAATAGAATCGTAAACAATCCATAACCCGTCACCAGATATTTAAGCATTAGTAATACATTCAAACCAAGTGCGAGTAACAGTGTGTATACCAACACCCGAGCAAACCCAACAAGGCGAGTTAGGCGCAATAAAGTTACCAGGGTAATAATAATCATGGCGCCCGCACCAAACATATTGATGAAACTAAATAACGGTAAACCCAGCACCGGAAAGGTTACATCTGCCTTTTGCATAAACAATATATTTGCAATAAAAATACTGGCAATGAAGATACACAGCGTGCTGATCACTTTAATTGCAGTTGGCATAATTAAACTCAAATAACGGTCTTTTACAAAGGATCGTGCTTATTTATTTCTTCTTCTTCCTGAATAGCGCGTTCAAATTCATCATCGAGGTCTGCATCATCTGTATCCGCTGCTTCATCCTCGTATTGTTGTGCTTCCTGCTTTCTTTTTGCCAGCTTATCCCTGAGCATGATTTTAGAGGCAAATATACCTAATTCAAACAGGAACCACATCGGCAAGGCCAACATGATCTGAGAAACGACATCAGGTGGGGTCAGCAACATACCTACCACAAATGCGGCAACAATAATATAGGGACGTTTTTTGGCAAGATCCTCCGGGGTGGTTAATCCAGCAGCAATCAAGATAATTGTTGCAATTGGAACCTCGAATGCAACACCAAAAGCAAAAAACATCTTTAATGAAAAATTCAGGTAGTCGGCGATATCCGGCTTATATTCGATGCCCGCAGGAAGAAATGATGTGGTGAATTGAAACACCAGCGGAAATACAACAGCGTAGGCAAAGGCCATTCCCAGGTAAAACAGCACGATGCTCGAAATTAATAATGGTACTGCCAGACGCTTTTCTTTTTGATACAAACCCGGTGCAATAAAACCCCAGGCCTGATAAAGAATGTAAGGAATCGAAATAAAAAAAGCACCAATCATAGCAAGCTTAAGCGGTGTAAAAATCGGCGAGATAACGCCGACCGCAATCATCGAGGTATTCTCAGGCAAATAGTGCTGGATTGGCAATGAAAAGTAATAGTAAAGATCATTGGCGACAACCATCAGGCCGACAGTGATTACACCCATTACAATGACGATACGCAATAAACGATCACGCAATTCAATCAGGTGCGAGATGAACGTCTGTTCCTGTGGCTCGTCCTGATCAGCCTTTTGCTTTGTCGTCTCGTCGCTCATGCTTTTCGGCTGCTATTTGTTGATCGATTTCTTCATCACTGAGCGCGTAATCCGTGTGATCCGTCAGTCCGTAATCTTCATCATCAAAATCTTCTTGCTGTTCCTTGATGAGATCATCCTGCTTCAGGTTGTTCTGGCTGAGACTGGCCTGTTCGGTTTTATTGTCACGTCCGGGATCGTCGTCGCGCGCCTTGACGGCATATTCCTGTTTGGCCTCATTCACTTCATCTTCGATTGTATACTTTGTATCGTTAATGATGTTTTTGATTTCGTCCAGGTCAGCATTGCGCGCCAGGGCCTGGCGAATTTCTTCCTGGCGAATTTCCCGGTCGATATCACGCCTGACCGAACCAATAAACTGTCGAGCACGGCCAACCCAGTGACCGAGTTTAGTTGCCACAGCAGGCAGGCGCTCCGGACCAATGACGACTAACGCCACTATACCGATCAGCACCAGCTCTACAAAACCGATGTCAAACATTAGATTAACTCAATGACTTGAGATGAGATCAGGTTTTGTCTTTTTCTTTTTCTTTTTCGGTCGCCTCACCTTCAATGACCGAATCAGAACCTTTGTCTTCTATCTGTTCTTTTGAATCAGCTTGACTCTCTTCTGACTCAGTATCTTTCACAGATTTTTTGAAATTCTTCAATGCAGAACCCAAATCAGATCCCATATTGCGAAGACGCTTGGTACCAAACAAAAGAATGACAATAAGTAAGATAAGAATTAATGAACCTGGTCCAATTCCACCAAAACCCATAACGTACTCCTTAAATTAAATCTTGCGGGCAGAACAATGACGCCCAATTAGTCTTACAAGCTGAGACTGCACACCTGCACAGCATCGGCTTAACCAAATTGGCGATGTGCTCCTTGGGTACCGAATAATGTGTACCGCCGCCCTTGGGTGGGAATCGCTGCTGACCTTAATTCAAGGATGGCAGGACTCTCTGGAATCACCGTCTCATCGACCTGTTGAATTGGGAATGGTCCCAACACGAATATTCTACACTAAAGTAGGGTCGGATCTTAAGATTCTCAAGCTAAATTGCGTTAAATTTCTGTCGAAAATGGTAGGAAAGCACAAAATTGTGGCTAAATGTGCTTATTTGTTGCGATTTGCCTTTTCTTCCAGGCCGGACAAACCAAATCGGCGATCGAGCTCCGCCAACACTTCTTTAGGGCCCAAACCCTGTTGTGCAAGCAAAACCAGGGTATGGAACCATAAATCAGCCGTTTCATAGACGATCTGCTGCTTATTACCATCTTTGGCGGCCATTACGGTCTCGGTCGCTTCCTCGCCAATTTTTTTCAAAATAGCATCCAGTCCATTGGCATAGAGTTTAGCCACGTAGGAACTGTCGGGATCGGCGGTCTTTCGCTCTTCGAGCACCTGCGCCAGTTGTTCAAGAATATCGCTCATTATCTTTCATTTTATAGCACCCATTCAGTAATCGCGAATGGTTAACTAATGATTATCAGTTTTTCTAATCTTATAGAGGAAAAAAGGATAGGCCAGCCAGGAAAATAACAGGGTCAGAATGGCCCAGCCATACTTGGTGTCGCCTTCTACACGTGAGGAA
>JASFLL010000093.1:0-5970 GCA_050118115.1 Thioalkalispiraceae bacterium | reverse complement strand
GAGAGCGGGTCTTTCGTGTGGATCTTGCAAGCGTGGTTTCCAAGTACATCGGTGAAACCGAAAAGAACCTGCAGCGTGTTTTTAAGCTTGCCGAGCGCAAACAATGGGTGTTGTTCTTCGACGAAGGAGATGCGCTGTTTGGCAAACGCAGTAAGGTCAAGGATGCCCACGACCGCTTTGCCAACCTGCAAACCAGCTATTTATTGCAGCTGCTGGAAAATCACCACGGCGTGGTGGTGCTGACCACTAACTTGCGGCGTAACCTGGACCCGGCATTTATTAAAAAGTGTCGCTATGAAATAAACTTTGACTAGCCAGGTACGAACCTACGCCTGGGAATCTGGGGTTTTGCCCTGTTCGCTAACGTGGGGCATGGTTGAATAAAATTGGGGGAAGTTTATATGTCAGACAGCGAGCCAGAAAATATTTTTCAAACACCAGGTGCAGAGCTGGAAGGTGGTAACGAACCGCCGCGACCGGGTTCGTTGTGGAAGGGGATCCTGCTGGGCGGGGTGGCGGATCTTGGCGGTACCATGGCAGTGAGTACAATCGTATTCTTTATTTATATCTGGGGAGCTTTTCAGCCAGGCATGTCACCCGAAGAAGTGCAAAAACTGGGGGAACAGTTTTCGCAAGATTTGACCAGCTTTGATAATGTCTGGAGCATCGTAATGACACTTTTCGGGAGTAGCTTTTCCGTGCTGGGTGGCTATGTGTGCGCGTTTTTCGCCAGGGAAAAATGGAAAAAGGCGGTGTTGATTCTGGCCGCGATCATGGCGGGTTATGGTTTGTTGGCAGGAGGAGATTCCTCGTATCAGTTTGGCGAATTGCTGGCTTTGACCCTGCTCTCTGTTGCGCTTATGTATTTCGGCGGCTGGCTACGCGGCAGGAGACATTCTTCGAACTAGCGATCGCCCCTGTTGAGAGTGGTTATGATGTTAACCAACATTGTTAAAACAAAGTACGCCATCGTCGGTGCCGTGCAGGGCCTGCTTCTTTATGTGTTCTACGGGCTGACACCAGTGCATCCATGGGGAGCGGCAATTGAGTATGCCCTGTATTTTATTTCGGGCTTTGTTTCGCTGGCCCTGTTATTACTTTTTCGCCAAAAGCTGACGAAGTTACAGATTCGCCAGGTGATTATCATCGGTCTGCTGATGGGAGGGGTGTCGATCTGGCTGTTTTTTCAGGCATACAGGCAAGGCAGTTATGGTAACTACTCCACAGGCGTATTGCTGGCCTGGTCCTGGTTAGCGGTGTTACTGACTTACATCCTGCTGCCGTTTATTCAGGCGCACTCCCTGTTCAGGTTACGTACTGCGGATTACTCGGCGTTGTATCGGCATAGCTGGGACAACTTTTTCGTGGTATTCCTTGCCGGTATGTTCATGTTTATTTACTGGTTGATGATCATCTTATGCTCCAACCTGTTTAAGATGCTGGGTATTCATGCCGTTGAAGATTTTCTTATCAGCCCGTTGTTTCTGTTTCCGACCATGTCGATCATGTTTGCCATCGGAGTTGCCATTGGTCATGAGCATGAAAAAATTATCAGCACCCTGCGTTTTATCGCCTTATCGGTCTGTCGTTACCTGTTACCCTTATCTGTGCTGATTAGTCTCGTGTTCGCCGCGACCCTGTTCTTTACCGGCCTGGATGCCATGTGGTCGACACGCTTCTCCACCCATGCATTGTTGTGGTTGATCGTCGTGAATCTGGTGTTTCTAAATGGTATCTATCAGGACGGGACCCATTCAGTCAGATACCCGGTGCTCTTGAAGTCGATGGCAAATATTACCTTGTTTGCGTTATTGGCCTTTGCCCTGATCGCCGTTTATTCAGTGTACCTGCGCATTGCTCAATATGGTCTGACCCCGAATCGAATTTATATCGTGGTGATATCTGTGTTTGCGGTGTTGTATACCGCGAGTTATGCCTGGTCGGCCTATCGTTCTTTTCGGTCAAAACTGACCGGTCACTGGCTGGATGAAATTAAAATACCGAATGTAACGCTGGCGTACCTGGTAGCGTTGCTGATTGTGGTACTGCATAGTCCGTTTCTGGATCCCTATAGCATCAGCGCGCGCAGCCAGTTAAGCCGCTTGTTGGATCCGGCCACCGACGTGGCCAACTTCGACTATGGTGTGCTCAAGTATAAGCTGGGTAACCCGGGTCGGCGTATGTTGGTTGAACTGGAAAACGACAAACTGGTTGTTGCCGATGAGCGGCGTAAGATAATCGAAAAACGTCTTGCTATACTTGATCAAAGCACAAGTTACTATGACTGGAAACAACGTCTGAGTACCCGGAAACAAGTCGTGAAAAAAGTCAGGATAGCCAGCTTTGACAAAAACAGGCCGGTCCCGGAGGGATTAACAAAAACATTTGAAAATAATTACTGTCGATATCAGGAATGTAAGGTATTGCTAACAGATTTAACCCATGATGGCGTTGAGGATGCACTGGTCGTCCAGCCAAATAACTGGACTCTGTCCCGCATTTACGTCCTGCAGCAAGACAGGAACTGGAAATATGTTGCAAATCTTCAGCACAGTGGCATTAATCTTTATAAAATTATAAGTGATGGAAATTACTCAGTTGTTGAACTGAGTTATAAAACACTCAGAGTCGAAGGTAAGGAGTTGGGTATTACGCCCCAGTGGAAAAAGTGAAAAAACTGACTGTTATATTTGTTGGCTTGATCCTGGCATCCTGTCTTTCGGCATGTAGCAAAGACCAACTCAAGCGCGGCACTTACTATTCCATCCACGAAAAACAGCGCCAGGATTGTATTAACCAGGGCCGGGTCGACTGTGACCACTATGATTATGAAAGTTATGATGAATATCAGCGCAAACGAAACGAACAGTAATTCACTGCTCATTGCGGCCGGCTGGAGGTGACTATGCATCGTTTAATCTTCTCGTTATTAATTTATGTTGCTTTCATCAACTGTTCACTTGCTGCGCCGCAGCAAATCTGGGAATTCAAACCTCAGGTTACACCCGCAAACCTGTGGGATGGCAAGCAAAGCAACCTGCTGTCAACGGATATGATAGACTGGCAGGTCAATGGCAAGGCGATCGTCATGTTTTTCAATGTCGACGGCCGGCTATGGCGCTGTTTTGATTATTTCGATGTGGCGATGCGTTATCAAAGTTCAGCATGTTTTCGCCTTATACAGGAAGGCGATTAGAATATACTATCCAGGAGGTCACATTAATGTCTCGTGTGCTTTACGATAATGATGGACATAAGGTCATGTTGTTTACTGGATTTGTAGAGGGTGATGGTGTCCATTCAAACCAGCTGTTGATTGAAGACCATGGTCAGCTGGCATTGTTTGACCCAGGTGGAGAGTTGACATATCAACCGCTTCATATGGAGATCTCTAAACATTACGACCTCAAGCAACTTGAGTTCGTGGTGGCCTCACACCAGGACCCTGACATTATTACTTCCATGGAGCGGTGGTTACTTTACTCTCATGCGCGAGTCGTGATTTCTGAATTATGGCAACGTTTTTTACCTCATCTGATTCCTTCCATTCGGGCCCATGATTATGAGGACAGGATTGTCCCGGTACCGGACCGCGGTGCCATCATTCGACTGGGCGGCTGTCACATCACTGCCTTACCAGCACATTTTCTCCATTCGGTTGGTAATCTGCATTTCTACGATGAGACCAGCAAGATTTTATTTTCCGGTGACGTAGGAGCATCGATGGACAATCCCGATGATGATCAACCGGTGGATGATTTTGATCTGCATAGTGACAGTATGCTGGATTTTCACCGGCGTTACATGGCATCGAATTATGTCTGCCGCCTCTGGGTAAATATGGTGCGCAAACTGGATCTGGAGATGATTGTGCCACAACACGGCAGGCCGTTTGTTGGCAAAGAAATGATCGAGAAATTTCTGGGCTGGTTCGAAGAACTTGAGTGTGGCATTGATCGCCTGACAGCAAAATCATATTCAATCCCACGCCTTTAACTGACCCTAACTAACAGGATAACCAAACGAATGAGTGACTTACCGAAGTGTCCCAAATGCAATTCAGAATATACCTATGAAGACGGCAACATGTATGTCTGCCCTGAATGCGCACATGAATGGTCAAAACAGGCTGAAGTCGAATCAGGTTCGGCGGAGCCAGTCGTCAAGGATGCCAATGGCAACGTTCTGCATGATGGCGATTCTGTTACAGTGATCAAGGATCTGAAAGTCAAAGGCAGTTCTTCGACGGTCAAGGTTGGCACCAAGGTGAAGAATATTCGCCTGGTTGAAGGAGATCATAATATCGACTGTAAAATCAGCGGGATTGGTGCAATGCAACTTAAATCTGAATTTGTAAAAAAAGTTTAGTGATTGACTAATGCGATTTTTTCGTTTCAGCTCTTACATCAGGTGGGTTTTATTGTTTGGGCGTTAACTTTCCTCAATGAAAACTGTCCGTCCAGCTCATGGTGGTGCTCAATAAAAAAAGAGCGGTTTGTTCGATTTTTTTCTCATAAGCTGACTAATACAAATATGAACTACAGGGATATTAATTGTGTTTTGCAATTAATCACATGTGGTTTGTGTGAGTATTACAGATTTATTTTGTTCCCAGAAATAGCAACATGGTAGACTGATTCTGCTTTAACACAGTCGTCGTGTTCGTTGTAGTCTGCAAACATTTCACTGCAACGTTACTTTCCGTGGTTAAAACGATAATGAGAATCGTAGCTATGGGGTATCTCTGACTTGTCAGCCAGTCCAAATAAAAAATCTCGGACAAAGATACTCGTTATCAGTCTGCTGGTGACGTTGGCTGTTTTTGTAATCGATATTCTAACATTGCTCGGTGTCGCCATTGGCGTACTCTATGTGCTGGTCATTATTATTTCATTGTGGCTGGATGAATCCAGATATGTTTACATGTTCGCGATAATATGTAGCTTGTTAACTGCTGCAGGTTATTTCCTGTCACCTGATGGTGGTGAGTTCTGGAGTGTCGTTGCAAATCGATTCATGGCCATATTTGTGATCTGGACAACGGCGATCATCGCGATCAAGTGGCGTGCCTCTGAACAGCAATTAATTAATTATGTCAAAGATGCTGAAAAGGAACAGGAGAAGAAAAACATTTATTACGCCACCATGAGCAGTGCGCAACATATTACCAATAATCTGTTAAACGGTCTGAAACTGGTTGAGATGGAAATAAAGGAGCATCCGAAATTTAATAGTGAGGTTACATATTTGTTCGATGGCATGCTGGACGAAGCGAACAACTTGATGAAAAAGTTATCCAGCGTGGAACACATTGATGCGGAGTCAATTAAAAAATCTGTAACATCAACGAAACGGAAAATCTGAGAGCCGGAAATTAGAGCAATCAAATCTCAACTGGTCCAGGATATTCATCTATTATTAATCCTATGAGTTCTGTGTTTACCGCATTTGCAACTGCCGAACAGGCAGAAGCCGCCTTTTATGCAGCTTTTAATCGCTGCGAGCCTGAGGCAATGGCAAAAGTATGGGCGGATGATAATGTCGTCTGTGTCCATCCGGGTTCCCAGGCTATTGTGGGATACGTTGCCGTGATGCGTAGCTGGACGCATATTCTAAGTGACGCCCGTTTACCAAATATTCAAGTGTTGCCTGTTACCCGAAGTGTTACTGAGACAATGGCAGTGCACCTGGTCGAAGAGCAGATTTCTAGCGGGCAGCAAAGCGCCTCGGTATTGGCGACCAATGTCTACCGTAAATATGAAGCAGGCTGGCTAATGGTCGAACACCATGGCTCGCTTATTCATGAGGACACCCAAAAGCATACTCTGCAGTAATTCCGGTGCAAAATAACGATACACCACCCATGGCAGCGTTTGAGGGACCGGGCCATGCTGTCTGTCGTGAAAAATTCAGGGAAGCCATATTATATATAGAATAAGATAGTGGTAGGATAACTATAAAAGAAGTAAT
>JASFLL010000092.1:0-5971 GCA_050118115.1 Thioalkalispiraceae bacterium | reverse complement strand
CCCCTTCCTGAGCTTCTGGTACGACATGACCAATAATGAAGCCATGCGAACCCCCTGAAAAACGACCATCCGTGATCAGGGCAACATCCTTACCCAACCCTGCGCCCATAATAGCAGAGGTGGGGGTCAACATTTCCGGCATACCCGGTCCACCCTTGGGCCCTTCAAAGCGGATCACCACCACTTCACCTTTCTGGATTTCGTTATTCTCCAGGCCGGTTAGCATATCCTCTTCACAATCATAGACACGTGCAGGTCCGGAGAACTTCAGACCTTCCTTGCCCGTAATCTTGGCAACCGAACCGCCAGGGGCCAGATTGCCTTTCAGAATCTGAATGTGGCCCGTTTCTTTTATTGGCATTTCCAGAGGCATGAAGACATCTTGTCCCGGTGTCAGCTCAGGGACATCAGCCAGGTTTTCTGCCACGGTTTTGCCGGTCACCGTCAGGCAGTCACCGTTGATCAGTCCTTTGGAGAGTAAGTACTTCATCACCGCCGGGATACCACCGACATTGTGCAGATCTTCCATCACATAGCGGCCACTGGGTTTGAGATCCGCCAGGAAGGGAATGCGGCTGGAGACCGCCTGGAAATCATCGATAGTGAGATCGACCTCAACTGCCCGTGCCATAGCAATCAGGTGCAACACCGCATTGGTTGACCCCCCCAGTGCCATGATGATTACCATGGCGTTCTCAAACGCCTCACGGGTCATGATATCCCGTGGTTTAATGTTATTTTCAAGCAAGTACTTGATCGTTTCGCCAGCACGCAAACATTCTTCGATTTTGCCCGGGTCCACGGCTGGTGTGGATGAACTGTAGGGCAGACTCATGCCCATGGCCTCGATCGCCGAAGCCATAGTATTGGCGGTATACATACCCCCACAGGCACCCGCGCCTGGGCAGGCATTTTCCACGATTTCCTGTCGTTCATTATCATTGATGGTTCCGGCCAGGAATTCACCATAACTCTGGAAGGCGGAAACGATATCCAGCACCTTGTCCCCCAGATGGCCGGGTTTGATGGTGCCACCATAAATCATCAGGGAGGGACGGTTCATTCGCCCCATTGCAATCAAGACACCGGGCATATTTTTGTCACAGCCAGGGATTGAGATATTGGCGTCATACCACTGGGCATTCATCACCGTTTCAACTGAGTCGGCAATGATATCGCGCGATTGCAGTGAATAGCTCATGCCGTCCGTCCCCATGGAAATACCGTCCGAAACGCCAATAGTGTTAAAACGCATGCCGACCAGGCCGGCCTTCACAACCCCTTCCTTGACCTTGGCGGCGAGGTCGTTGAGATGCATATTGCAGGTATTGCCTTCCCACCAGACGCTGGAGATGCCGACCTCTGGCAGAGTCATTTGCTGGCTGGTAAGCCCGGTGCCATACAACATAGCCTGTGAGGCCCCCTGTGATTTGGGCTCAGTAATCCGTGAACTGTATTTATTGAGCTTTTTCTCTGCCATGTATCTAAATCTCCTGCCCGTCAGAATGTTTGATAGATCGTCCCCGGCAATTAAGTGCCGTGGAAAAGAGGCAGAGTATACCGTTTTGCGGGCAAATGTGGGGGCCACAACAGGCTGGGAGCGGATCAAAATTCACCTAATTTAAGTCAATTTGTGACCAGAATGGTCGATAACAGTAGAGGAACAGGACATTGATGGTATTTGGCACATTCTGTGCGAATACAAAGGCTTAGCTAGCGCAGTTCAAGCTTCCGTTGTATAGTTTCAACTAAGAGACGGAATGAGGGATGCGTTCAGTCCAGACTGTCCCCCGATAGTTGTGTCGGGGATGAGGAGCCCGTCCCATGAACGATGGTGTTGTGAATAAAACAGTGACTAAAAGGATTTTACTGATCGCCATACTGGCAGGCATGGCCATGCCTGCTGCTGCCAATGTCGATCGTCGTACTATGTTACAGCGACAACTCTTTCAGGATGCCGAGCATGCCTTAAAGCTTGGTCGTTTGAAAACCTATCATCGTCTTGAGCAAAAACTTCGCGACTATCCACTGTATTCATACTTACAGTACGCTGAAATCAAACGTAACCTGGGTTCATCAAATTATAAAAATATACATCGCTTCCTGCAGGAACAGCCCGGCACACCGCTGGCAACTCGTTTACAGTATCACTGGTTAAAATCACTGGCACGCAAACATCAGTGGAAGACCCTGATTGATAATTTCTATTACACAACAGACAAGGCTTTGCAGTGTGACTTTTCACGTGCGCTGATCGTTAACCACAAACCCCAGCAGGCATTTGCCGTATTGCGGGGTATCTGGCCAACTGGCAAATCCCTGCCTAAGAACTGCGACATACCGATCGCAAAGTGGCATCAATCAGGTGACCTAAAAGAGGAACTGGTCTGGGAACGCATTCGACTGGCGATGCAGTCACGTCGCGCCCGGCTTGCCCTTCATCTTAGTCAGTATCTTCCCAAGGAAGATAGATTCTGGGTTCGTATGTGGGCCAAGGTAAGACGCGATCCTGGCTTCGTGATGAGTATATATGATCGTTTTAAAACAAAAGATTCACAACCTTTGCGTTGGGTAATCAGTGATGGCATCAGTCGCATGGCCCTCACCGATGCACCTTCGGCAGCACAACTCTGGCATGAATGGAAAGGGGAATTCAAATTTACCAAGACGGAACAAACGCGAATCGAACGACGTCTGGCGTTGGCACTGGTTCAGGAAGATCCGCTTAACGGCAAGACCTGGTTAACTCAACTTGACCTGAATACTGATAACCAGGCCGTACAGGAATTTTATATTCTGAACGCACTCCAGGATCAGGACTGGGAAATAGCACTGAACTGGATGGATCGCCTGCCACAGGAGGAACAACATACTGAACGTTGGCGTTACTGGCGCGCGCGTGCCCTGGAGGCAACTGGCAGGCTTGAAGAGGCACGTGCGGTATTTTTACTGAACGCAGATTCTCGCGGTTATTACGGTTTTCTATCCGCTGATCGCGCCGGTATGGGCTATCATTTTGACCATCACCCTATCAATGTTTCGGCGAAAGATCTCTCCAGCATCGAAAAGATACCAGCTATAGAACGCGCCCGTGAACTCTATGCCTTAAACCGAATTGTTGATGCGCGCCGTGAATGGAATCATGCCCTGCAACAGCTCGATAAGCCACAGAAACTGGCTGCCGCCCAGCTTGCCCATGACTGGAACTGGCATGACAGAGCGATAATCACCTTCGCGCAGGCGCAATACTGGGACGACCTGGAAAAACGTTTCCCGCTGGCACACCAGGAGCTGGTCATCAGTCAATCCAACCAGCAACGCATCAATCCAGCCTGGGCATTTGCAATCATTCGCCAGGAAAGCGCTTTTACAAATGATGCACGTTCTCATGCTGGTGCCATGGGACTTATGCAATTACTGCCGCGGACTGCACGCCAAATTGCCCGCTCGTTGCGCATTCGTTTCCATCGCAACGACCTGCTGAATGCCAACACGAACCTGAAGCTGGGTATCAATTACCTGAAGACGGTGAAAGACAAGTTCAAGGGCAACAATGTACTGGCAACCGCAGCATATAATGCCGGTCATAACCGGGTACGACAATGGTTGCCTGAAGAAGGCATCGTACCTGCTGATATCTGGATTGAAAATGTCCCGTTTGATGAGACACGTAATTATTTAAAACGTGTCATGACATATACTGTTATCTATGAGCGACGTTTAGGTAAACGTCCGACTCCCCTGCTTGAAAGAATGCTCCCCATCTCACCTGAGGTAACGGTACTTTCATCTCAGAATAAAGCAGATGACAAAAAAAGTTAGACTGGTTTCCTGCTTGTTGAAAGGGAAACAGACTTTGATGACCTTCATCACAAAACAGCAAAAACCGGGCAAATCCACCCTGAAATCGTGATCTCACTCATGGTTTCAAACACCCGTTTCAACCTATAAACATCAAGCTGTTTTAGTTAAACACCGATACAGAATATATCTAGTTATTTGTTGTTAGTTACAGGTATCGATATGACAGATTTACTCATCCTCGCGCTTATTTTTAGTGGCCTCTTCACCATCGGCTATTATCTGGGGCATCAATTTGGACGTACCGCACACATCCGTGAAGATTTACAACGAGCGCGCGAAGCGAACATCATCGCACGTATCCAGGATCAGTAATCAGCGTCTAAACAAGTAGAGTTAAGAATTATAAGAAAAGATCGAACTTAACTGTCTTCAGCGGTTTGAACTTTTTCATCCGGTATTGTTATATTCAGAAATGAAAGTGCAGAATCAATGGGGATCAAATAGTTAACATTGAGACTAGCACCGCCGCGAGTAAATACCCCCGCAACACTGATTGCAATCAGTTCTCCAGTATTATCAAAAACCGGGCCACCGGAGTTTCCAGGATTAATCGCAGCATCCGTTTGATAATAACCCAGGCCGTCATGTTCACGATGTGCCGAATAAACACCTTTAGTGATCGTATTACTGAGTGACTCATCCAAAGGAGTACCAATCACATAAATGGTATCTCCCTCAGTGGGTTTGGTTTTGCTAATCACTGCGCTTGCAGCTGTTTTGAGTTGCTGAACCTTGATTAAAGCCACATCCCGGAAGGTATCCTTTCGAATCACTTTACCTGGTAGTTCGAGGTTGTTAGCTATTACAACAACATCCTGAGAATCTCCCACGACATGAGCATTGGTAAGTACATAACCAGACTTATCGAGAATCACTCCGCTGCCATGCCCCTGTTTAACGCGGATGGTAACTGCGGCAGTTTGTAACTTATGGACTTCTTTTTTAAATGTTGACTTTGCATTCCCATACATCAACGCCAGGTTTAACTGTGAATAAATAGTTGCCTGCTGCTTTTTCTGCTCCTGTTCCTGTATTTTTTTGTCTTCCTCTGTTGGTGTCAGGTGCTGAATAAAATTTTTGCTGGCCAGTAAGTTGCTCGTCGCCATTAGCATGGCGCCGGTTATTGCTTCGTTGGTGCCATCTTTTCTAAATCGATCGAACGCATTGACGGCACCTTGCGTAGAACCTGCGTAAAGCCGCTTCTTGGTGATCCTGTCCGATAACTCCCATTTTATTTGTACAAATACCGCTGCTTTCTCATAGCCTTTGCTACCCGAATAACGTTTGATGGTTTCACAATAATCAAGACGAAGCCGTGTGATTGTCGCTGATAAAGTAAGGTGACTTGATGCCGTGGATACGCTGAAAATATTTCCCGTGATCATACGATAATTCTGCTTCTTGAAAGCAAGGATAATATCGCTCATCAGTCCACTTTCAGAAATATCCTTATATCCCGCCGTCCAGACAATCCGTTCAGGATTTCCGCAAAGACTGCCCTGCGTTTTGGTATAGGTACCGATTTCCAGATCCTGACGATCTGAACGCCGCAACTTGACCTTAAGTTCTTCTAACAGAACCAGGCGTGCTTTCTCGGCACCGGAATAGGCAATAGGCTGTTTCGCCGTGACAGAGGAAAAAATCTTTGAACTGCGTGTGTTAACGCGATCGAACTGGGGTGCCTTTTTACCCTCACCTCTGGAACGAGGTGGCTTATCACCGAAATGGGTATTGCCATGCTCATCAACCCAATGATAAATCTCGGCCATGCAGGGATGTGCAAGGACAAGAGCACCGACAATGAATAAACTCGAGAATTTCATTTGCTTAAGTTTATCGGAAAAAAGCGCTTAAAACTTTGAGTAGAACCTGAGCATGTGAACTGGTTCGTTAACTCAGGACGCCAATCTTCACTCCCATCTCCAGCTGGCTGGCCGGTACCAGTAAATTAGTTGTGGCATTCGTGTCATAGGCATAGAAATCTTTCATAAAGCGGTACAGATGCTTGCGATGGTATTCAAGATGATCTTCAATATCATCGATGACTCGACGTGCGATAGTGCAGGCCTGGTGCTCGGGAAGATTTATGGTAAAGCGACGCCCATCG
>JASFLL010000091.1:0-5985 GCA_050118115.1 Thioalkalispiraceae bacterium | reverse complement strand
CTCGATTTAAATGGGTGGTTCGACCGGCGAGTGAAGCGAGCCGGACCAGCGAAAGCCTGCGGAGCAGGGTGGAGCTGGCCCGGAGGGTGAGCCAACTATGTTGGCGAATAATCCCATTGCGCAGGGATGTGCAGGTGTCGTGAAGGCCATGGATGGCCGAGAACGACCTCCTTCTCCGCCAATTCAGTTCAATGGTGCTTGCATCGGTTCCCTCGCGACGAGAAGTCGTGAACTCCGCCAGGCCCGGAAGGGAGCAACGGTAGCGATGGATTCGGGTGCCGAGGTGTAGCGGGTGCGAGCGCCACCCTTTTGTAAATGATTTGTTCACGACGCGAAGTTGTCCCCCGCCACTCCGGACCCGGCAGCAAGGGCAAAGGGGTAGCCAGATTCGGGAGCCCTGAGGATGTTCCAGTATAGCGTCGGAGCACCACCCAATTTATCAGGATCTGGTGCGTGTCGACCGGCAAGAGGTTAGAATGCCGGTACATTCTCTAAAGATAGAAGACAATTGTGAGTTATCAGGTTTTAGCCAGGAAATGGCGGCCCCGTAAATTTGACGAAATGGTTGGTCAGGAACACGTATTACGTGCCCTCGCCAATGCGCTTGATACGGGGCGTATCCACCATGCCTTTTTATTTACCGGTACCCGGGGAGTCGGCAAGACAACACTGGCCCGCATCTTCGCCAAATCACTCAACTGTGAGAAAGGGATCAGTTCCAGCCCCTGTGGCGAATGTTCGACCTGCCAGGAAATCGATGCAGGTCGATTTGTTGATTTAATTGAGGTCGATGCGGCCTCAAGAACCAAAGTCGAGGATACTCGGGAACTACTCGATAATGTCCAATATGCACCGAGTCGCGGTCGTTACAAGGTCTACCTCGTCGACGAAGTTCATATGCTATCCAATCACAGCTTCAATGCATTGCTAAAAACCCTGGAAGAACCCCCCGAGCATGTAAAGTTTCTGTTAGCGACCACAGATCCACAAAAACTCCCTGTCACGATTTTATCCAGATGTTTGCAGTTTAATCTGCGCCGTTTACATCATGACCTGATTAGCAAATATCTGGCTAAACTACTCACTAGTGAACAACTTGAGTTTGAGGAAGCAGCGTTACAGCATCTGGCACGAGCGGCGGATGGGAGTATGCGCGATGCCCTAAGTTTACTTGATCAGGCGATCGCCTATGGCTCTGGCAAAGTTCTGGACTCAGATGTAAAACAAATGCTGGGTACCATCGAACAGACACATTTGTACCGTATTCTTACTGCATTGGCCGATCGTAATAGTGAAGCGTTATATGAAGTTCTCAGTGAATTAAAGACAACCACACCGAATTATCCGGATGTGATCGCCAGCCTGTTGTCAATGCTCCATTACGTGGCCCTGTTACAACAGATTCCCTCGGCTTACGATCCTTCTATGGGTGATGAAACGGCGCTGCGTGATTTAGCTTCGCGTTTATCGCCAGAAGATGTACAGCTATTTTATCAAATCGGTATCCATGGACAGCGTGATCTCAATTTTGCACCGGAACCTTCAATGGGTGTCGAGATGACATTGTTAAGAATGCTGGCCTTTAAACCTGACACCGGTGAAGGGCTCACGGCAACCATGCCCAATCAATCTGGTAAGACCCGGCCAGTTGTAGAGACCGTTGTACAAGACACTGCAGCACAAGTTGTAAAACCGGAGATAACAGATTCTACTCCGGTCATAAATCCTGCTGAACTGAGTGGCTGGTCAGAAATCGTCGCTGAATTAAAATTGAATGGTCTGTTAAACCAGTTAGCGATGAATTGTTCGTTAATGGAAAAAAAGGACGATCGCTTTGTGCTCGCCCTGGATCCTACCTTTGAGAACCTTCTGACCCGGGAGCGCCAGGACAGATTAAAAGAGGCGCTGAGTGACTTTTATAACAAAGAAATCCAGCTTGAGATTGGTGTGCAACAGGCAGAAAAAGAGACCCCTGCAATGCAGGAAAAACGTGAGGAGCAGGCGAAGTTTGATGCTGCACAACAGGCCATTGAGGCCGATGCCAATGTAAAGAAGATACTCGATACATTTCAGGCTCAAATTAAAACAGACACAATACAACCCAAGTAACAGACAGAAAACAGAGGTAATCGAAATGAAGGGTGGACTAGGCAATTTAATGAAGCAAGCCCAGGCTATGCAGGAAAATATGAAGAAAATGCAGGATGAAGTGGCTAACATGGAAGTGGAAGGTCAGTCCGGTGGCGGTATGGTTAAAGTCACGATGACTGGTCGCCATGATATTAAGCGTGTTCATATTGATGACAGCCTTATGGGCGATGATAAGGAAATGCTTGAAGACCTGATTGCGGCCGCCGTGAATGATGCGGTTCGTCAGGTCGAAAAGACCACTCAGGAAAAAATGTCCGGGCTGACAGGAGGCATTGATTTACCCCCTGGATTTAAACTTCCGTTCTAGCCAGATTACGTGAGCGCATTAATTGATCAGTTAATCAGTGCCTTCAAGTGTTTACCGGGCGTAGGACCCAAGTCTGCACAAAGAATGGCCTATCATTTACTCGAACGTGACCGTCAGGGTGCGCTTGAGTTAGCGCAGGCATTGCAGATGGCTGTAGAACATATCGGCCATTGTGACATGTGTCGTGCTTTTACCGAAAACGAACGTTGTCATATCTGTGCAGACAAGCGCCGTAAACTACAACAACTTTGCATTGTGGAAACTCCGGCGGATATTTTAGCTATTGAACAGGCTACTGAGTATAAAGGTCTGTATTTTGTCTTAATGGGCCACCTTTCTCCGCTTGATGGAATCGGTCCGACCGAAATCGGATTAGATATCCTGGCTAAACGCCTGGCCGAAGAACCAATTGAAGAGATTATATTGGCAACAAATACCACCGTGGAAGGTGAAGCAACAGCACATTATATTGCCGATATGGTTGCCAACGATAATATTCGTGTAACACGTATCGCCCATGGTGTGCCGATTGGGGGCGAGTTGGAATATGTTAATGGTTCGACCTTATCACATGCATTTTCAGGTCGGCGGGAAGTTCAGTGATTGTTTGTCGTTATTTCAAGAGCCGTTGACAGGCTATTACAGAATTTCTTGAAAAGATTGTAACTGGCGGTATCGATTTGACAGGAACTGGTGTGTCGATCGGCATATATCATTCCATGTAATTCATTTTTGATAAAAATAGACATAGCAACAAAACTGTTAGTGCCGATTAATTGCTGGAAATTAGCAGGTACCATTGACCAGAATTTTTCTCGATTACTATCATTGATACAGACGGCCTGAGATTTACTAATCAGTTGTTGAAATAGATGTGCTTCTTTCAGTTGAATACTAAAACGATTAAAGACCGGATCATTATCTGCACCAATAACAGTTTTTGCTTTGAGAGATTTTTTCTCATCATCAAGTTGCACATAAACTACTCGATTCAAACCGATCCCATCATGCAGTCCTGTCAGGCAGATATGTAAAATTTCATCAATAGATTGTTTGGCGTCCAGAGCATTTTTTAAATCGTTTAATGTCGATTTTAAAACATTGAGTTGCGGGGTCAGACAAATATCTGCCTGGTAGTCACTAGCAACGGATTGTTTAATTGTTGCGGTGGCGCTCGAGGCTTTGATTAGCGGTAATAAACTTGCAGATTGCATGACACCATAAAACTGAGTTTGTTGCGCAACCTTGACAGCAAGTTGATGTGCATTACGAATGATCTCATCAACAGGTTTGTTCAGCAATTCGGAAGCAAGTTTGTAAATACTCGACATTTTATCACTGTACCAGTCAATCGCTGCACCACGAGCAAGTTGAACTGCGAGCATGATGCCAAAACCTCTTGGATTATTGGCATTTTCAGCCTGCAGAGCTTCCTGGACGAGTTCAGGCAGGCGCCATGCCCTGGCAATGGCCAGCGAGAGCTGATCAAAAGTGAATCCCAGTGTTACATATTGCGCCTCTTCATAAGAAATACTTCTTTCACGTCGCATTTCAAATACAGCTAGGAGCTGTTCAGGGGCATGGACTGCTAAAATCATTTCACCGAGAAAATGTAACTGGCTAGCAGCAAACACCTCGTCTGGGGTCATATCCCGTCGTAGTTTTGCCCAGTAAACAGCCTGATAACCAGCATGATAAGCGCGACAGAAAGTACGAAGAATCTGCTTTTGTGCGATCTCCGAATAATTTTTTTCGAGTAAAGGTAGTTGTTGGGCAGTTTTTTTTAATTGCTGTGTACCCAGGAGCATAATGGCCTGTTGTACAGATGCAATCTCACGATCCAGCCGATGGCCTTTTGATTCGTTACATTTTCGCAATATCTGGGCTGTTAAGCCCGGGTCTCTCTCTACTTCTTCAACAATGTCCTGAATGGGCGTGTCATCATGCCGACAAAGTTGTTCGAGTTGCACGAGCGTATGAGACAGAACCGGGAGAGGTTTATCTTGTACGTGTGAAATCCATTCCTCGATAGTGCCTGGCATACGTTTGCCTGATAAATCTCTCAAAATTGTAAGGTTAAATGGACCGAGCGGGTCCCTTATTAGTTAGGAATATCGGATTAGATATCAGCATCTTTAGGTGGTGGACGATTCAACAGCTTATATTTAATGTATTCATTTAAGTTTCACCCTATAGAGACGATAAAAACCATGGGATAAGGATAAACAACTCAGGGATCTTATTTTCCGATGAAGTTTATAATCGGTTTAATCATCGTAGTAGGCGCCATTTTCGGTGGCTATGTGCTCTCGCATGGTGAGCTTGCAGCGCTGTTCCAGCCTTATGAATTACTCATTATCGGTGGTGGCGCATTAGGCGCCTTTATCATTGCCAATCCAGGGGTCGTGATCAGCAAAGTGGCCAAGGGAGTACCGGGTCTTTTTAGTGGCTCCAGATACAACAAACAAATGTATATGGACTTGCTGACATTAATGTTCAAACTGTTTTCCAAGGCTCGCAAGGAAGGGTTGATGGCACTGGAATCAGATATCGACGAGCCCCATGAAAGTGAAATCTTTAATCAGTTCCCAAAACTGGTTAACGATCATCACATCATCGATTTTATCTGTGATTACTTACGACTGATGGTGGGTGGTAATATGAATGCAATGGAACTGGAGAACCTGATGGATGTGGAACTCGATACCCATCATCATGAATCTACCACCCCCAGCGGAGCGGTGCAGACAGTTGCCGATGGCCTGCCGGGATTTGGTATTGTCGCCGCGGTAATGGGAGTCGTCATTACCATGGGGTATATCAGCGAACCACCTGAAGTGCTTGGACATCATATCGCAGCCGCGCTGGTGGGAACCTTTCTGGGTATTTTACTGGCTTATGGATTTGCCGCACCGATGGCCAAAGCCATGGAGTTCAAGGCTGAAGATGAAAGCAAATTTCTTGAATGCACTAAAATTTGTATCTTAAGCACATTGAATGGTTATACACCACAAATAGCCATTGAATTTGGACGGAAAACTATTTATTCACACCTGCGACCCAGCTTTGTCGAACTCGAAGAGCACATCAAAGAGCAGAAGTAATCTTCTGACTGGGGCCCATTGTGGACGATAAGCAACAACCGATAATCATCAAGAAGATTAAGAAGGGGAGGCATGGCCATCATGGCGGTGCCTGGAAAGTTGCTTATGCAGACTTTGTTACGGCGATGATGGCCTTTTTCCTGCTGATGTGGTTACTGGGGGGGACGTCCCATCACGTGCGTGAAGGTATTGCAGACTGGTTTAAAAACCCAACTGGTGTACAGGGACCTGGGGGTGCGAGTACCAGTATGATCAAAATGGGTGGTGCAATGGACGTGCCACGCAGCAATAAACTCAAGAAAGCGCCCAGTGACGAGAACAAAGTTTCTTTCCAGCAAAACTCCGAGAAGAATACCCAGCAAGGAAATGAGAAAGAAGATAAAAAAGACGACAATAAACAGGTCGTTTCAGACGAAGAGCGTC
>JASFLL010000090.1:0-5998 GCA_050118115.1 Thioalkalispiraceae bacterium | reverse complement strand
CCGCAGCACCATCGCCATGGCTCGCACCTTTGAACCCCAATCTGCAACTGCACAATTCTATATCAATGTTGTTGATAACAGTTTCAAACTCGACCATAAAAACAATACACCTCGCGGTTATGGTTATGCCGTATTTGGTAAAGTCACCAAGGGGATGGATGTGGTTGATGCCATTCGCGATATACCAACCGGGCCGGGTGGACCTTTTCAGGCTAACGTTCCCAAGTCCGCAGCTATCATTCTTGGTATGACTTATATCAATAAACCCAAAATAACCACAACTACTGACAAACCGGTAGTGCAAGGAAAATAATTATGATTCGTATGCAAACAAATAAAGGTGTAATTGAAATTGAACTGGATTCTGACAAGGCACCTGCAACAGTTGAGAATTTCATCACTTATGTAAAAGACGGTTTTTATGATGGTACGATCTTTCACCGTGTCATTGACGGCTTCATGATCCAGGGCGGTGGTATGGAGCCCGGGATGAAAGAAAAACAAACGCGTGATCCGATAAAAAACGAAGCGGATAATGGTTTAAAGAATGAACGTGGCACTATCGCCATGGCAAGGACAAATGATCCACATTCTGCCACAGCCCAGTTCTTTATCAATGTTGCTGATAATATGTTCCTCAATCACCAACAACCCACTATGGACGGCTGGGGTTATTGTGTATTTGGAAAAGTTGTCAATGGCATGGATGTGGTTGATGCCATTAAGGGTGTCGCAACAACATCAAGTGGTTTTCACCAGGACGTACCCGCTGAAGATATCATTATTGAGAAAGCGGAAGTTGTTGAGTAACTAATCCCACATGTCATTCCTGTTTATTTCCGACCTGCACCTGAGTCAGGAACGACCTCAGATTAATGAACTGTTCCTGGCCTTCCTCAGGCATACGGCACCACAGGCTGAAAAGCTGTATATCCTGGGGGATCTGTTCGAGGTATGGTTGGGTGATGACATGATCCTGCCAGATTACCAACCTGCTCTCGAGCAGATGGCTGCCACGGTCAATGCTGGAACCGCCATCAGGGTTATGTATGGCAACCGCGACTTCCTGATGCGTGGTGAGTTCGAAAAATTAACAGGTGCGCAAATAATTCACGAACCCTGTGTTATTGACCTGTATGGAACCAGAACATTACTTTTGCATGGTGACACCCTGTGCACTGATGATGTCGAATATCAGAAATTTCGCGCAATGGTGCGTGACCCACAATGGCAGGATGCACTGCTGTCAAAATCTCCCGAGGAACGACTGGAACTTGCACGCAAATATCGCGAGATCAGTAAAACAGAAACCGCACAAAAAGATAATGCCATTATGGATGTCAATCAGGAGACCGTTGAAGGGGTTATGCGTGAAAACAGTGTCTACAATCTGATACATGGTCACACACACCGTCCGGCCACCCATCATTTTGAAATTGATAATCGGCCCGCGACACGTATCGTGTTACCTGACTGGCATGATAAAGGAGGCTATCTGCTTGTCAGTGAAAATGGTTATGAAACCCGCGAGATCTCGCCCTAACAAACTATGAGCCCTTTTTTTCAGATTTTCCGGTCGCCGGGCTTATATCAGTAGTCTGTGGCGGCTTAGGATTACTATTCACCGCTGGCAGAATTTTACGGTTTTTAAGATCAACCCGCCCTTCGCGAAATTCCTGGACCGAATAAGCAAAATAATCTTCCGGTAATTTGAGTAACTCCGGAGCCACCTGGTAATCATCATCATATGTCTTTAAATGACGCGTATATCCCGGCTTCCATTCATGAACCGGAAATCCATATTCAAGATGTCGGATCGGGGCAAAGGTACTCATCGAAATGTCACATGGATCCTGCATATCCGCGGGGATATTGTTGAATGTAGACGCACTATCACTTGCCAACAACAGGTGATATTCCTTCAATGCCAGTACCGCTTCAGGCATCAAGCCATCGACACTGACAACATCAAGACAGACCTGATCATTGGTCAACAATTGTCGATGTATCGGTTTGATATTTTTAATGCTGGGCGCATCTTTAAGATCGTCAACTTTCTTATCAAGATATTTTAATTCGAATGGAGAGTTTACATTTATTTTTTTGCTTTCCACTCGCATAATTGTCTTTGTATCATGGTCGACGTTATAAGCAATATTCTTTTTGCGGTCGAAGAGCAGGAAAGAGCTGGACTTGTTCCCATCATCAAAACGGATAAATTCTGGTGTAACCAGTAACCGTGTCTGGTAAGGATCAACACCCTGTTCCTGTTCAATAAACATAATCATCTGGTTCTTAGGCTGTTGCTGGCATCCGCTTAAAAATATGAGCC
The DNA here is from genome assembly GCA_050118115.1 of Thioalkalispiraceae bacterium. Taxonomy (GTDB): domain Bacteria; phylum Pseudomonadota; class Gammaproteobacteria; order UBA6429; family Thiohalophilaceae; genus SZUA-24. Next base: position 3,666 of record JASFLL010000090.1, on the reverse strand, counting down.
CCAGGAAAACTGGTCCTATCAATAAACGTGTAACATAGCTATTCGTTTTCATTTTGCTCCAACCTGTTCAAGAAATAATAATTCATCATCGGTAAACCCGGCCTTTTTACGCATTACCATATCATAGGGACCACGAATATTACCTTTTAAGTGTTTTACCAATAATGATTTAAACATTTCAAGGGGAGATAATCCCCTAATCTCACAAAAATATCGATACCATTTGGTACCAATCTCTACATGACCTACCTCATCATGCTGAATAATTTTTAAAATTTCCACCATCCGCGAATCACCCGCGCTTTCCAGTTTGGCAATGATTGACGGCGTGACATCCAGTCCCCGCGCTTCCATGACACGCGGGACTAATGCCATGCGTACCAGTACATCATGATCGGTCTCAAGTGCCATCTCCCATAAGCCATTATGCGCATCGAAATCACCATACTGGTAACCCAGTGAGCGCAAATGCTCAGACAACAAACTGAAATGATAAGCCTCTTCTTTTGCTACACGCAACCAGTCCGAATAATATTCTGAGGGTAATCCTCGAAATCGATAAACTGCATCCAGTGCAAGGTTAATTGCATTAAACTCGATATGTGCCAAAGCATGTATCAATGCCGCCTTGCCTTCTTCGGTGTGGGCACCACGTTTAGGAAGTTCACGAGGAGAAACCAGTCGAGGTAGTGACGGTCTCCCTGGCGTCAGCAAGCGCTCAACGCTTTCGAGTGCATCCTGATCCGCCACCTCATGAATATATTGCTTATCATTCCAGACATCATACAGAGACATCGTCATCCTGACTTTATCCTGTGGACTATCTGCCATCAGACAGCCGTAGACACATTCATATAAACGACGATTGTAAAAGACTGAATCAGTTTTAGTATCGCTGCCTGGCAAGTTAGATTTCAAAGGATCAACCATTTTCTAATTATACCAGATGTAACTATTTATTTAATTCGATATCAGCCGAGTTTAATTCCCAGGATTAAATCCATGACATTAGTACCCGTCGGGCCGGTATCGATGAGATCACCTGTTGCTTCCAGGTAATACCCTGCGTTCGCCTTGACGAGCTCGAGATGACTGTCGAGCCCCGCCTGCAAGCCCCGCTCAATGGTCATGCCATCAACGATCGCCCCAGCAACATCACCCGGCCCATCTGTACCGTCTGTACCTGCAACCAATACAACGATATCGTTTCGATTCTTGATTTTTTCCGCAATCAGCAAGGCGAGACTTTGACATCGTCCTCCCTGTCCCGGTTGCTCCGGTAAATCAACCACCGTTTCGCCACCCCAGATATATAAACCTGCATTTCCATTCACAAGCGCCAACACTATGTCATCACTTGCATTGTGCACATTTCCCTCGATCGTCTGGTTAACAATCACGTCTAAGTTGATTGAAGACGCATATCTTACGATCGCTTGTTTTGCTCTGGCGTTATCGGCAATGATGTGATGCTCAACATGTCGATTGCTGTCTATCGTATGTTGTGTCTGGTCAGGCGGCTGCATCGCGCTCACCCAATCGGGCAGACTGATGTTTGCCTGTTGGTTACTGGGCTTTACAAGCAACCCTGATCCGATGACGGACAAATCATTATTCGCCACATCTGATATCGTCAACTGGATACAGTGGAAAGTATGAATATAGTTGAGTAACTTTCCTGCTTTTATAGCGGATACGGATTGTCTAATTTGATTAATCTGTTCAATCGGCCATGGATTGGAAAGTAGCCAGCGATTAAGCTTCTCAAGCTGCCCTATTGTCGCGTTATGATATAAGACGTCAACCAGTGCAGAAGTTCCTCCCGAAATCAGGAACAGAAGTTGATCTTCTTTAGGTACCTGGCTGACAAATTCAACCAGTCGATGGCCTGCCTGCAAACTTTTTTCTGTGGGTATAGGGTGATCTGATTCGATCACTTCAATTTTATCTCTCTCGACGTGTTCTGCATGGCCCTGCTTGGTAATCAGCAGCCCGGCGGCCAGCCTTCCCTGTTCCTGGTTTGATACCAGGAAATCCATAAACCCGGCCATCATACTGCTGGCCGCCTTGCCGATAGCAACGACCCAGATCATCCGGTCTGGCAGCTTATGTTGATTTAAATACTCTTCAACACAACGTTGGCCATTTACTGCAAACAGGCCTTTCGTAAAAATTGTTAACAAATGGCCTCTCGCCTGTTCAATAATCTTTAAATTCATAAAGTTAATTCATTAATTTAAACCTGAAAACGAGATAATAACCTTAGTTTGAAAATGTGATCCATTTGACGTTTCCCACGCCATCTGCAATATTGAATATCACCCCTTGCGAGAATCTTTTCATCTTCCGGAGGTCTCCATGCGTCTACCCAAATTCATTTATGAAAGCTATCCCGTACTCTACATAGTTGGGGGCATTGCTGCCATGAGTATGGTTGATTCGCAGGTGTGCTTCCTGTGTGGTCTTATCCTGTGTGCCGGTGGTGTTGCCATCCTGTTTATGCGCCGTAATTATCGCCTGATTCAGGAGCACCTCGCACAACTATCATAAGATAAATTCCGAAATCTTTATTTTTTTGCTTTAATAACGCCCACGATTTCCAAGTGGGCGTTTTTCGTGGAAAAACAAACAAATATACAACTGGGTGTGGGTGGTGTTGTTTTCAAGGATGACGCCGTTCTTTTGGTAAAACGTAAAAATCCCCCCAATCAAAACCAATGGGCCATTCCTGGTGGCAAGGTCAAATTAGGCGAACCATTGAAGACAGCCGTTGAGCGAGAAGTACTTGAGGAAACAGGTATAGTAATTGATGCAGTGAAACCAATTTTTACCTTCGAGGTCATACAAAATCAGAACAATGATACATATTTACATTATGTCATTATTGATTTCATGGCAGAATATACATCTGGCACACCCATTGCCAGTGATGATGCGCTCCAGGCGAACTGGATAAAGCGTAGCGATTTTGGTTTACTTGATGTCAATAACGTCACAATAAAATTACTAAGAGAACAATTTAACTTCCCTTAGTTAGCTTGTAGTAAAGTCCGGGAGGAAAATTCATGACAAGGCAGTATCCTGAATGGGTTCAGGAGTCATCTTTTGGAAAATGGTTTCTAAATACAGATATATGGGTAAGCCGGGTTATCCAGGTTGCGTTAAATGATCTTATACAGCTTATGGATAATCCAAATCAGCAATACGATGTTATCCTGGATGTGGGGGTCGGCTTTGGAAATTCGCTCTGGAATCTGGATAAAAAATTTCACCCAAAGAAAATTATCGGCCTCGATATTGATCCCAAAGTTTTAAAGTCAGCCCAAAAACAGGCCCAACGCTGCACAGCAGACGTTGATCTGCTTGAGTGTAATGCAATGCAAATCAAACTACCTGATCATTCCGTCGATATGCTATTTTGCCATCAGACATTTCACCATCTCGTTGATCACGACCGCGCTATCAAAGAATTTTACCGTGTTATCAGGCCTGGCGGAGTTTTATTGTTCGCAGAATCGACTCGCCGTTATATTCATTCTTGGATCATCAAATGGTTGTTTCGACATCCAATGGATGTACAGAAAACCGCAGATGAATATTTAGCATTAATAAAAAGTACAGGTTTTGAAGTTAATGACCAGAAAGTCTCCTATCCATATCTTTGGT
>JASFLL010000089.1:0-5999 GCA_050118115.1 Thioalkalispiraceae bacterium | reverse complement strand
CGTAAGGCCGTGATATCCGCCTCCGTAAAACTCTGGTAACGGCCCTTTAAATTATCAGGGAATGGAATATATTCTATCTCGCCCTGTTGATGAAAGTTAATGACCGCGTTGGCAATGTCATTAAACGGCTGGCTACGACCGGTACCCAGATTAAAGATACCTGACCTGGCCGGGTTCTGCATAAACCAGAGATTGACAGCCACGGCATCACCCACATAAATAAAATCACGACTTTGTTCGCCATTTCCATAACCATCGTAACCTTCAAATAGCTTGACCCTGCCGGTCTCCCTGATCTGATTGTTGTGATGAAACGCGACGCTGGACATGGTCCCTTTATGCTGTTCCCGTGGTCCATAAACATTGAAATAACGAAAACCGACGACCTGACTCTTTGCATCTTTGGCATGGCGGCGGACATACTGGTCAAACAGGAACTTTGAATAGCCATAAACATTTAACGGTTCTTCATATTCCCGGGATTCCTTGAAGACGGTTCCTGATCCATATACCGATGCCGAAGATGCATATAAATACTGAATCTTATGATCCAAACAATAATGCAACAGGCTTTTAGAATATTCATAATTATTCTGCATCATGAATTTGCCATCCCATTCGGTGGTGGACGAACAGGCACCTTCATGAAAAATTGCATCGACCTTGCTGGCAAACGTTTCGTTGTTGTTAACCCGCTCGATGAAGTCCTCTTTATCCAGGTAATCGCTGATTTCACAATCGGCAATATTTTTAAACTTCACACCGTTTTTCAGGTTATCAACCACGATAATATCAGTCTCACCCTGCTCATTAAGGGTTTTAACAATATTACTGCCAATAAAGCCGGCTCCACCGGTTACAATAATCATAATAATTAATTTCCGTTCAAGATATTTTTAATGATGTCGGTCGTGGAATGACCTTCTATGTATTCGATAATTTTAACTTCGCCACCATTTTCGCGGACGCATGCACCGCCTGCTATTTGCTCGGGGCTATAATCACCGCCTTTAACCAGCACATCCGGCAGCATTTTACAGATCAGACGCTCAGGGGTATCTTCTGAAAACGGCACAACCCAGTCGACACATTCCAACGCCGATAACAGTGCCATGCGACGATCCAGGCTATTAATCGGTCGATCTGCCCCTTTGAGTCTCTTTACCGACTCATCATCGTTAACCGCCACAATTAAACGATCACCCATGGCGCGTGCCTTTTGTAAATATGAGACATGGCCAGGATGTAGAATGTCGAAACAGCCATTGGTCATCACGATGACCTCGCCATGCTGCTTGGCCTGTTTTACAACATCGACCAGTACATCTTCTTCATAGATTCCCCGCGTCAGTGATGCTTCGCCACGCATGGCCTGTTGTAATTCAGCAGGTGAGACAGTTGCCGTACCCAGCTTACCGACCACGACTCCGGCAGCCAGATTTGCCAGCGCCATTGCATTGGCGATATCTTCACCGGCCGCAATGGCTGCAGCTAACATCGCGATCACGGTATCACCGGCACCGGTGACATCAAAGACCTCGCGAGCCTTGGTTGGCAAATGAATCACGGGTTGCTCTTTTCGGATCAAGGTCATGCCACGTTCGCTACGTGTCACCAATAATGCCTCAAGCTCGAGCTCTTCAAGTAACTGTTTACCCTTCTGTTCGACATCAGCGTCTGACTTGCAACGTCCCACGACCGCTTCGAATTCAGACATGTTGGGGGTAATTAAGGTCGCCCCTTTGTAACGACTGAAATCCGTACCCTTGGGATCGATCAGTACCGGGGTATTCGCGGCGCGTGCCGCTGCAATCAGGGCAGGCATGTCTCGCAAGGTGCCTTTACCATAATCAGAAAGGACCACAGCACCCACATTGGCCATTGATTTCCCGGCACGGGCAATCAGCAGGTCAGATCGCTGCTCCATAAAGCCATCTTCAAAATCGAGACGAATGAGTTGCTGATGACGACTGATTACGCGTAGTTTGGTCACAGTGCGACTACCGGGTATGCGCTCAAAGGCACAGGTCACACCTGCCGATTGCAGGATATCCTGCAGCACATCGGCGGGTTCATCATCACCGGTATATCCCATCACATCGATATTGGCTCCAAGTGCAGCGATATTCAGGGCAACGTTACCCGAACCACCGGCCCGTTCCTCGGCATCGCCAACAAGTACCACCGGTACCGGTGCTTCGGGTGAAATCCTGGATGTATCACCATGCCAGTAGCGATCCAGCATCAGATCGCCAATCACCAGGACATGGGCTTGTTTGAATTCCGGAAGTGTTAATTGCATAGGATAAAATGAGGCGTAGTTAATTTATCTATATTCTAGACTATATATAAGTATCAAAAACAAGCAGCCAGGGCCGTTCCAGGATTTTATCAATCCTTGAGTTCGTAGATCGCCCCACAATACGGACACTTCGCCTCTCCACCCTGTTCCTCGATGGGCAGGTAAACTTTTGGATGTGAATTCCATAAAGCCATGCCTTCCATCGGACAATGCACAGGCAAGTCGCTGCGACTAACCTGGTAGCGTTGTGCCGCATTGGCCTGATTTTTGTTTGTTGCTTCACTCATTATTGCCAGCACCTCTAATTGTATCTTTTGATATTTAATTCATTCTCAGCATGGATCATACATAACTTAACCAGTCCTGATACTTTGCAACCCGGCCATGGACGACATCAAAGTAATGCGACTGCAATTTCTCGGTGATGGGGCCGCGTTGTCCAATGCCAATAGTCCGGCCATCCAGTTCACGTATCGGTGTCACTTCCGCCGCGGTGCCGGTAAAGAAGGCCTCGTCGGCTACATAGACCTCATCACGGGTAATGCGCTTTTCAATCACCTGAATACCTTCATCTTCGGCCAGTTGCATTAGCGTCTTGCGGGTAATGCCGTCCAGTGCCGATGTTAATTCTGGTGTATAAATCACCCCGTTTTTAACGATAAATATATTTTCACCACTGCCTTCGGCAACAAAACCGTCCACATCCAGTAATAAGGCCTCGTCGTAACCATCACGCAAGGCTTCCTGTAAGGCCATCATGGAATTCATGTAGTTTCCATTCGCCTTGGCGCGACACATGGTGACGTTAACGTGGTGGCGTGTAAACGATGAAGTCTTGATACGAATACCATTCTTCATATTGTCAGCCCCCAGATAGGCGCCCCATTCCCAGGCAGCAACAATACAGTGAACTTTCAGGTTATCTGCACGCAGTCCCATACCTTCAGAACCATAAAAACACATCGGCCTTATATAGGCGCTGTCCAGGTTGTTATCTTTAACCGCGGCAAGCTGCGCCTTGTTGAGTGTCTCCTTGTCATACGGCATAGGCATACCCAGAATATGTGCAGATTCAAACAGGCGATCGGTATGCTCCTGGAGACGAAAAATGGCCGTACCCTGCTCGGCCTTGTATGCACGGACACCTTCGAAGACACCCATGCCATAGTGCAAGGTATGGGTTAGTACATGAATCTGGGCTTCACGCCATGGCACCATCTTGCCATCAAACCAGATTACACCGTCTCTATCTGCCATCGACATACTATATATTCCTCATTTCCTGTCAGGATCATTGAAAAATTCTGACCAGATGCGTCTGACACCCGCGCTCTGTTCAGCGAACTCATTTTCATCCACAATCGCAGGGGATTGCTGGAGTTTAAGCCGGTGTAACCGGTTCCGGTAGATTCGGTACGACTCGGCCAGAAACTCCGCATCCGATTTACTAATTACGCCGGTCCGTGCCAGCGTCTCTAGTAAACGGATGTTATCTGTCCACTCAAGTAGTTCTGGATAATCATGGCTATACGCCAGAACCCCATATTGCACCATAAATTCAATATCGACGATACCTCCTTGGCTATGTTTGAGATCAAACTGGCCGGGTTTCGCCTTATTTTGGGCCTCAAGCATCTTCTGGCGCATGTCCAGAACTTCTTTTTTAAGGACGGCCCTGTTCCGGGCCTGGGCGAGCACTTTGTTGCGTATCGCCGTAAACACGGTTGCGATGGCCGGATCTCCAGCCACCACCCTGGCCCGGACCAGGGCCTGGTGTTCCCAGGTCCAGGCCTTGTTAAGCTGGTAGGCCTCATAGGATTTCAGGCCACTCACCAGCATACCCGACGCGCCTTCCGGCCGCAGGCGCATATCCACTTCAAATAGCTGTCCGGCTGGTGTTAGGGTAGAAAGTATATGCATCATGCGTTGGCCCAGGCGGGCAAAAAAGACACCGAGTGGAACCGGTTTCGCACCGGTTGTCTCCAGGCTTTCCGATTCACCGCTATGTAAGAACACCAGATCCAGGTCCGAACCATAACCCAGTTCCAGGCCACCCAGTTTGCCATAAGCAATCACCGCAAAACCGGTATCACACACTTCGCCCTGGTAGGTGCAAACCGGTCGGCCATGCTTTTCCACCATGTGCTGCCAGGCGAGGTTAAGCGTATGTTCCAGCACCACTTCGGCAATCCAGCTCAGATGATTACTGACCTCCATTAATGGCAGTACCCCAAAAATATCAGCGGCCGCCACCCTTAAAAAATGCGAATGCTTGAAATGCCGCAATACGTCCATGGAACGTTCCTCATCGCCCAGCACTTCAGCCATGCGTTTGGTCAGTTCCACATGTAAAGTCTTTTTATCCGGTGGATTGTACAGGCTTTCAACATCGAGCAAGTCATCCAGTAATAATGGGTGCTGACTCAGATATCGGGTGATCCAGGGACTGGAAGCACACAATCGCACAAACTGGGAAAGCGCGACCGGGTTTTCAATCAGCAGTGCCAGATAGACCGAACGTTGCATCACCGCTTCGATCACTTCCAGCGATCGTAACAAACCCAGAGAGGGTTCTAGCGAGGCCTGGCAGGCACTTAGAAACAATGGCATCAACCGATCCATGCGGTCTTTACCACGTGCAGATAATGCATTATAGGCGCGGCTTTGCCGCAAGGTCTTTATCCGCCGCCAGACATCAGCTGCATCTTCAAAACCGGAGTCGGTTAACAGTTGTACCGCCTCTTCATCTTCCAGTTCATCCATCCATAAAGGTGTCAGCAACTGGGTATCGTCGCTGGGAGACTCTGACTGTGGGGCAACGAAGACCTGTTCGAAATGTTCATGAACCCGGGTACGATGTTGTACCAGGACTGTATGAAAAGCATCCCAGCTTTCGAAACCCATACTGTAGGCCAGGCGTAACTGTCCCAACTCGTCCATAGGTAAGGAATGGGTTTGCTCATCACGCCAGGCCTGGATACGATGCTCCGTGCGGCGTAAAAAGTCATATGCTTCCTTTAATTGTTTCACCGCATATTCAGGCAGGGTATGCAGCTCTTTTAATGTATCCAGGACCTTCAGAATAGAGCGTGACTGGAGTTGCAGTTCGCGGCCACCGCGAATTAGCTGAAACACCTGGCCAATAAATTCGATCTCCCGAATACCACCAGCACCGACTTTGATATTGTTTTCCTTGTTTTTACGCTGTACCTCTTTTTGAATCATCGCCTTCATTTCACGGATCGATTCAAAGGCCGAATAATCCACATAGCGACGATAAACAAAGGGATGGAGGCGCTGTAAAAGTTCCTCACCGCTTTGCTTGTCACCAGCGATGACGCGCGCCTTGATCATGGCGTAACGTTCCCACTCGCGTCCGTGGATCTGGTAGTAATCCTCTATAGCATCAAAACTGATTGCCAGCGCCCCACTCCCAAATGGCCTGAGCCGCATGTCAACCCGAAACACAAAACCATCAGCGGTGGGTTTAGATAATACGTTAATTAAACGCTGACCAACTTTCTGGAAAAACTCATGGTTACTGATTTGTTTTGGGCCACCCAGAGTCTGGCCTTCTTCCGGATAAGCAAAGATAAGGTCAATATCGGATGAGAGATTCAATTCATGACCACCCAGTTTGCCCATGCCAAGCACAACTAAATGTTGAGCCACACCATTCTCATCTTTTGGCGTGCCG
>JASFLL010000088.1:0-6030 GCA_050118115.1 Thioalkalispiraceae bacterium | reverse complement strand
GATATCATTTTCAGCGTCGTCAACCTGCTGGTATTTATTTTCATAATCACCGCTGTTGTCTATGTGATGCAGATTGGCAAAAACCCTGCGATTACCAACTATGTCGATGCCCTGTATTTTACCGTTGCCACCCTGACCACCACTGGATTTGGCGATATTATCCTGGTCGGTGAAAGTGGTCATTTACTAGCAGTGCTGATCATGATATTTGGCATATCACTGTTTTTACGCCTGATCCAGACTATCTTCCGCCCGGGTAAAGTGCGCTATGAGTGCCCAACCTGTGGCCTTAACAGACATGATCCAGATGCCATTCACTGCAAACATTGTGGTACTGTTCTGCATATCACTACCGAAGGTAGTGTATAGCAGGTAACTGATAAAGGACGCCTGGAGCTATGCTTGCGGCCACATCATAAAAGTCATAATTCAATTTTTCTGCATCCGTCTACCCCAAATTTACGAGAATTATCACAAATTGCATAGTTGGGTTCTCAAAGCTACCGCTTTGAAGTGTACTTCGGGCTCTGAATTTGCTTTAATTTACTCATATATAAAATAAGAGTATCTAGTATGTACCATAATCTCGAAGTACCCGAAAACTGTAAAAGCTTATGGCAGGAGTGCCAGTCGCTTGTCCCAGAACTTCTTAAAGGTTGTTCAGCAAAAGCAACAGACATCGTCATAGATGATGACAACCCGATCAATCCACAATCAAAATCTGTCTATCTGATTACCCAAGGCGATATTTATGAAACCTTTGACGGGCAGCAAATCGTTATCCATGAAAAAGGCGACCTGGTGAATGCGGATGCGCTGTCACACAACAAGGTTACCAGTTACGAAACAGACTTTCCGGCTACCGTCGATGAGTATGATGGACAGGAATTTATTAACCATGTCGCCGGTGACAAAGCGAAGTTCGATACCTGGAACCGGTACCTGTCCTGCCTGAGCCAGAGTTACCAGTTACTCATGGCGTATTTCAGTCGCCAGGATACGGAATTTCTGCCCGAATTTCGGGAATACAAGAAAGATGATGTCATCATCAGGGAAGGATCTGAAGGTGACGAAGTTTTTACCATGGTCAGTGGTTCCGCCAAAGTATTGAGTAATGATGAAGAAGTGGGTGAAATCAAGAAAGATGAAATATTTGGGGCCATTGCAGCATTAACGCACACCAGGCGTACCGCCACCATTATTGCGACCTCCGATTGCGATACACTTGTTGCCACCAGTGAAAACTTTCGCAGCATTCTGGGCACCCGGCCCGATATCGTTCAGAAACTGATTACAGATATGGCCAGGACCATCGTGTCAAGTAATGAAAGAATAATTGAATTATCTAAAGATAAGACCTGACCAGGAAGCGCTATTGACACTTTAAAAGTGCCATACCATGGGCAGGTAATGATACCTGGACCACGGCCCGACCACCACGATCTTCAACTTCATAATTTTCTGTAGGCGATAACAGATCGGTCATCAAATGTTTGGGTGCGCTCAGTTTATAGTCGACCGTTATAAAATCATTGCGCTGCTGGTTATCCAGATTCATCGCAACCAGGATTTCTTCTGTATCGAGGATACGTGAAAATGCCAGGCTACAATGACCGTCCAGTGGATGACCAAAGTCGATGCCATTACCTGAGATTTCACGAAAATATTGTCGACCATAACGAAGGGCCGACTGTTGGCCACGGATCCTGGCAATCGCTGCAATGCCCTGATAGATTTCATGACTGGCATTAAAAAAATGTACGCCACTACTGTTAAATGCGCCCCACTCTCCACCGAACATACATTCGCGCACATAGCTGTCATCCCTGCCAGCGCCATCAAAACCCTGCTCCGTGCCATAGTAAATACACGGAACACCCTGGCTTGTTAGCAAATAGCCAATGGCCAAAATCGCCTGTTGCGGATAAGGATTGTTGGACATAAAGCGCCGATAGGGTCGCGCCATTTGATCGTGGTTGTCGACAAAGGTGACAAAATAACGACCTGCCTCACCATGATCAGAATAGAGATCACGAAAGGCCATATAACGATCACGCAAAAATGCCGGACTGGCAAAACCTTTGATTACGTCCTCTAGAATAAAATACAGGGGGAAATCAAGAGCGGCATCCAGCGCCGGAAAACGCTCATTAGTATTTTCCATGCGGCTATTGCGTCCAATGTATTTCTGAATGGTGTAATCGTCATCGACCACTTCACCAAACAAAAAGAAATTATGCTTGCCGATACGCTGTGCATACTCACGAATGGCATTACAGAAGATCGCGGTCGCTGTATGCTCCATATGCTTGACGGTGTCGATGCGAAAACCATCCAGATCGGCGGTGGCAATCCAGTATTTATACACCTTGATCAGAGTATCCAGCACTTCAGCTCTCGGCAGATCGAGTTCCTTCAGACTCAGGAAGTCGCCGTCCCGTGCCTCAACAGGATCATACCAGTTGCGGATCTGACCACGGCGTTTAAAGGCATCCGGATTTTGTAATTCCTTAGGCCAGACTGCATCATCGTCCTGAAAACCTTCGGCAGGATCAGCCTCATGCCAATGTCCAAAGGGAAACACCTGATCCTGATAAAAATAATATGGATCATCATTGGGATAACTCCAGACGTCACCAGTATGATTCAGCACCACATCGAGAATGACATACATGCCGCGCTGATGTGCTGCCGCCGTCAGGTCCTGCAAATCTGCGAGGCTGCCAAAACGGGGATCAACTTCGAGAAAATCCTGAATACCATATCCATGGTAAGACTCATTTAAGTCTGTACGATTTTTCAGGATCGGGCTCAACCAGAGAGTGGTACAACCCAATCCCTTAAGGTAATCCAGCCGACGAATAATCCCCTTGAGGTTGCCGCCCTGGAAGGTGTGTCCTGCATCAACCTGGCGTTCCGGGACTCCGGTACCAGGCTGGTACGCAGGGATGCCTGAGACGTTATTATCAAAACGATCAACAAGTAGAAAATAAATGAACTGATCTCGCCAGTCTGTCGGTGAGGGGTGTAATTGCGCCGCGGGTGTAAAATCGAGGTTGGAGACAGAGTCAATTTCGGTCGTCATGACGGCACTCCTTGCATCAACTGGTGCTCTCAAGCATAGCGCACCACTCATGAATTAAAAGGCCGATTTTTTTTATGTTATATAGCGTGGCTGGTCTAATCTGATAGAATCTTGTGATTGAATCAAACTCATGGTGAATCCCATGCAACAATTTCTGCTTAGCTTTATCATTCTCCTGGCCTGTGGCCTGAGTGGAACCGTGCAGGCCGAACCACCCCAGGGCTACCCCTTCATCGCATATGATGAAGGCATGGCACAGGCTCATAAGCAAAACAAAAAAATATTTTTATATTTTGGGCGCTTCGGCTGTGGTTATTGTGCCAAGACCAATGTGGAAACATTTTCTGATAAAGCACTACATAAGCTCTATGTTAAAAATTATGTACTAGTTTACGTCGATGCGGAGAGCGGCAAGCGACTCAATTTGCCCAACGGTGAACGTATTACCGAAATGGAGCTGGGTGCCCGACTTAACGTATTTGCAACACCTGTATTCCTCTATCTTGATACAGATGGCAAAGTAATCTTGCGTGCCCCCGGCTTTAAGACTGTCAAGGATTTTGTGGATATGGATCGATATGTCCAGGGTGGCTATTACAAGACACAGTCCATTAATGAGTTTCTCAGGCAACAGGCTAACCCACAATGAGATCGTTTCTGATTTTCGCCATATTTTGTTTGTCAATGCAGGCATGGGCTGTGCAGCTAAAATTCGACAAACCGGTCAGCATCACCTCCGCCCCCAAAGGGGTGTTTCACCATCTCGAGTCCAGCGGGCGTCGTTCGCTTGCCATTAATGAGGGAGAAGTTGCAATCGTATGGGAAGACAATAGCAGCGGGACATCACAAGTTTATGTCGCCTTCAAGTCACCAACAGCAACAGAATTCACTCCACCAAGGGTCGTGAGCACAGCAGGCCCTGCCTATGAGCCGGTTATTGCTGCCCTCGGGGATCAATTTGTAGTGGGCTGGGAAGCCAATGAACAACTATGGCTGCGGTCTGTTTCTCCACACCAGAAATTTGGTACGGTTCAGGCTGTGAGTCCTCACCCCGCTCACCAATTAACCCTTGTCTCAATGATGGATAGTCACAAAGTGCTGGGAGTCTGGGGCGAAAAAAAGGAGCACTACTATCAGCTCCACTTTGGCGAGCTACAGTTTGTAAATAAACAACTCACGGTCCAGCCACATGGACTGGTTGATCCATCAGTAGACAAGACCGAGCAACAATATCCTTCCGCGATTGTATCCCGTCACGGTACAGCGGTAGCCTGGGAAGACCGGCGTCAGGGCGCAACCCGGATCATGACCACCTTCGCCCCCACTGGGCAAAACTTTGGACCAGGCAAAGTGCTCAACAATTTTACGCCTGCGCGTAACCCACGCCTCGGTCGGGGCACAGGTGCAATGCGTGTCGTTCTGGCTGGCCGGCCTGATGGCCTGGTCGTGGCAACCTGGCTGGACAAACGTGATTTTGAAGGTGGTTATGATGTCTATGCGGCACTAAGTCAGGATGGCGGACAGCACTTCGAACAAGATGAGCTGGTACAGGATGCATTGGGTAATAACACACCTCAGTGGCATCCAACTGTCGCCGTCAGTGACAGTGGATTTATTATCGCGGCCTGGGATGACAGCCGCGATGGCTCACCAGATATCTGGTATAGCCTGTATCAGGCCAACGGCTGGAGTGATGACGAAATCTGGCCGGCAGGGAGTGGCGAGGGTTCACAAACACTACCAATCCTGGTTTTTGATCACAACACGCTACATCTTGCCTGGTTGCAACGACGTAATTCCCTTTCCTCAATTCATTATATCCGTGCACATTTAAGTCAGTAACAAGCCGAGGCATACTGGCCCTCAGCACTCTTTTCAATAAAAACAGATAGTTGCGTGGCTATTAAATTTTTTTTCTCACGGCTGAGGGAATCCAGCCTGTTTTATCGCTTACCCCATCAGATGAGCAATTTTCAGAAATGGGAGGCAAGACATGAAATTATTAATAATAATGCTTTTAATATTTGGTGCATGTATACCCTTACAGGCAAATCCGCTTGCAGCAAGAAACAAACAGATCACACTTGAAGAAGCCATACTTACAAAAAATATTGCGACCACAAAACAACTCTTGTTGGAAGGGGCTGACGTCACAACGCCTGCAGAGGATAATTTCACGTTGTTACATGTTTCGGCTACGCAAAATCCTGACCCGGCGGTTTTGAAACTCTTAGTAGATAATGGTGCAAACGTAAACGCACGGACGCAATCACAAAACATGACTGCGCTTGAGTATATTAAATATAATGAGCATCCGCGTGCAGCGAAATATCTCATTGAAGCAGGTACCGACATAAACATCGGTCTGCGTTATGCTGCATTATATGGTATGAGCGAGACAGCCAGACAGATGCTTACCAGAGGTGCGAAAGTTGACAACCATGAATACAGCTTCCTGTTTGGTAATAGAACACCTCTCGCCCTCGCCGCCCTTGGTGGGCACAGTGCTATCATAAAAATGTTACTGGACAGAGGTGCTCATATAAATATTAAGGACCAGTATGGCATCACGCCGCTTACTTTCGCTGTAAAAAGTGGCTCACTTGATTCGGTTAAATTACTCGTTGAAAAAAATACCTTATCCACAAAGAAACTGAATAAACTATTATTTATCACTACAGACGAGAAGTACGATCCGGCGCTTGCAGAATTCATGATTTATAAAGGAGCCGATATTAATGCCCGAGATTATTATGGTCGCACCGCGTTGCATAGAGCCGTCTGGTTGTCAGGCAACAAAAAAGTTGCTGAATTACTCATCTCTATGGGCGCTAAGTTAAATATTGTAGACAAAGATGGCAGAACACCTTTACAAACCGCGATCTTATCCGGATGCCCCCTTGATCTAATCAGGAAGTTAATTAACACAAATACGGATATCAATC
>JASFLL010000087.1:0-6043 GCA_050118115.1 Thioalkalispiraceae bacterium | reverse complement strand
CTGCCGAGGTCGCAGACCAGGTTCTAAAAATCTGGCAGCAACTACCGGATGGAAGTGAGGCGACCCAGATCGGCAATGTAACTGGAGACAAGCATAATACGGTCGTACTCAAAACCGCACTGGGTGGTGAGCGGATCCTCGAAGAACTGGAATCTGATCCATTGCCACGGATATGTTAGACAAATCAGAATAGTCCAGAAGGTCAGGTCCTATTCCTGGCGACAAAGGAATTACAATTAGTCAGGATATACGGGGATCTTGCCAGCGTATAATAATTGCCATCTTTTTATTGTGAAATTATTGAACCAGATCAAGTGAGTTTGGTCTTCTGATTGCAAACGTTGTGAATCTTCGCTATTTTCAAGATTAATAACCAGAACTACATTATGATTATCTTATCTACATTGCATATCGCATTGATCATTTTTTGAATTACCGGGGGTACTTGTTTCGCTCTATCGTTTGCAATAAAAAACACAATAAAGGGTGAAGTAATGAAAACACTGGTGTTAGGGGTTGGTAACACGCTGTTGACAGACGAGGGCGTGGGTGTGCATGTCATTCGTCATTTGCAGACCAACCACCCGGATCAAAAAAATACGACTTACCTTGATGGTGGCACATTAAGTTTCACGCTGGCTGGCGATATTGAAGACAGTGATCAGTTAATCGTTATTGATGCAACACAACTGCATTCAGAACCCGGCACTGTCCAACAGTTTGTTGATGAGGCAATGGATGACTTTCTCTGTAACAAGCGCCATATGAGTGTGCATGAAGTCGGCCTGCTTGATTTACTCAATATCTCACGTCTGGCCAATCGTCTACCAAAACGCCGGGCACTAATTGGAATACAGCCCAAAACGCTGGACTGGGGTGATCAGCCCAGCGCGGAAGTGGCAGCCGCCATTCCTCTGGCCAGCCGAAAAACCATTGACCTTATTTCGGAGTGGCAGCTATGAATAAGCTGGAGCAGATCGAAGTTGTGGTTTCACACAATTCTCCTTCCCAGGTAGCCGCGATACTGAATGAAATAGACGAATTACTTAAACAACTCATTGAGCAGAACAAACCCTCAGCCATCGATTTACGCAGTCTGCCATTGTTCCCGGGTGATTACGAAAATCTCAGAGAATTACTGGGTGAAGGAGAGATCACAGCTAAACTCAATAGTCTGGGACCCAGTAGCATTGTTGAAACGCGTATACCGGGCGTCTGGTGGTGTACCCACTATAATGAAGCAGATGAAAAGATTGCGGAATTTATCGAAATAACACGTATCCCTGAATTGTTGCTAACAGATTCTGTAGAACTGCAACAATCTCGAAGTAAACTCGCTGAGTTAATTAATTTGCCACAAGAAGGAGAATACGATGCGCCGCGATGAAACACTTGCAGAATATTTGCAGAGACGTGGCATAAGTCGTCGTGGGTTTTTAAAGTTTTGTGCCGCGACGGCCTCTATGATGGCGTTACCTCCGGGTATGGCGCCCGTGATCGCCGATGCACTTTCCAAGGCCAAACGCCCCTCGGTTATCTGGCTGTCGTTCCAGGAATGTACCGGTTGTACAGAGTCATTGACCCGTTCATCCAATCCAACGATTGAAAGTCTCATATTTGATGCGATTTCACTGGATTATCATCATACCCTGCAGGCTGCATCGGGTACGGCGGCCGAAGCGGCGCGTGAACAGGCCATGCAGGAATTCAAAGACAAGTACCTGCTCATCGTAGACGGTTCCATTCCAACTGCGCACAATGGGGCCTATTCAACCATTGCAGGGATAAGCAACCTGCAGATGCTAAAGGATACTGCAGAGCATGCTGCTGCGATTGTTGCGGTGGGTACCTGTGCGTCTTTTGGAGGGGTTCCACATGCGAATCCTAACCCGACCGGTGCAGTTCCTGTCACGGACATCATCAAGAACAAACCAATCATCAATGTCTCCGGCTGTCCACCCATTCCGGTTGTGATTACTGGCGTACTGGCGCATTACCTGACCTTTGGCAATATTCCGGAACTCGATGAACTGAACCGACCGCTGGCATTTTATGGTGACACCATCCACGATCGTTGTTATCGACGAAATTTTTATGATGAAGGCAAGTTCGCCAAGAGCTTTGATGATGAGGGTGCCCGTAATGGCTGGTGTTTGTATGAATTAGGTTGTAAGGGGCCAACAACCCATAATGCCTGTGCCACGACTAAATGGAATAACGATACCAGTTTTCCGATTGAATCGGGTCATCCCTGCCTTGGTTGTTCCGAACCGGATTTCTGGGATGCAGGCAGTTTTTATCAACCACTCGCCGCCGCCAGTCTGGATATCCGCAAGATTGCAGGCACAGCAATTATCGCAGGTCTGGGAGCAGGCGTTGCCTTTGGCTTATATGACCATCACAAACGCAAAAAAGCCCGACAGCAACATCAAGCTGTAACAGTTAAGGATATGGGTGAGTCGCCATGAATGATACACAAGTTTTGACCTGGTTGCGCGAGACTGGACTGGAAATCGCCGTCGCTCTATTTGTTCTGGGACTGTTATTTCGTATATTGCAAAACCTGTTCCTGGGTTCCAACAAAAATCTGGCCGTCCCGCGCGGAACAAAAATGGGGCCTGGACTGGCCACTATCGTGAGGCGGTCCCTGTTTCAACCTCATATGACATATCGCGGTTATTTTGTATACATAGCCGGCTATATTTTTCATTTGGGATTTTTTATCTGCCTGCTATTTCTTAGCCAGCATATATTACTCTTAAAAAGTATAACGGGTCTTAGCTGGCCAGCTTTACCAACAGGGATCATTGATTTTAGTGCAGTGTTAACCATTGGCGCATTGGTGGCGGTATTGATTCATCGTCTGACGAACCCGGTGCTCAAACAGATCTCCGACTATCAGGACTATCTGGTCTGGGTGCTGACGATGTTACCACTGGCGACCGGCTTCATCTTAATGCACCCGATGGGTATGTCTTATAAACATGCGCTGTCGCTGCATATTGCCAGTTTTGAAATCCTGTTAATCGCTATCCCGTTTACCAAGCTCAGTCACATGTTATCCATCTTTATTTCACGCTGGTATAACGGTGCGATTGCCGGTTACAGGGGCGTTAAGCAATGAGCGAACGAACAGAACGTGCAACCCAGGCCCTGCTCGAGCAGATCGATGCACCGATTGCCTCCTACTTTACCAGCTGTGTGCATTGCGGCATGTGTGCTGACGCCTGCCTGTTTTATACCGAGACCCAGGACCCACGCTATACACCGATTTACAAACTCAAGCCGATGCGCAAGGTCTGGCATCAGGAATATACCTTCTTCGGACGTTTTCTGAAAATGCTGGGGCTCGCCAAACCGATTAGCGATGAAGAACTCAGGGAATGGGAAGAACTGGTATATGACGGTTGTACACTCTGCGGCAAATGTACAATAGTCTGTCCAGTGGGTAATGACCTGACTTATATGATCAGCAAGTTTCGGGCAGGTATGGTGGCGGCCGGTTATGCACCAGAAGGATTGAAAGGGGCGATGCAGCGTGCCATCGAGATTGGCAGCCCGATGGCTGTTACACTCAAGACCCTCAAGGCGCAGATCGCACATGCAGAAAAGGATACCGGTCTGACCATTCCTATGGATGTGGAAGGGGCAGACTATCTGTTATTGCTATCCTCTGCCGAGATTGCCCAGTTTAATGAAATCATTGCCGCTGTTGCCCGGATATTTCTCAAGGCCGAGATTTCCTGGACTCTATGTTCCGAAGCCTTTGAGGCGACGAATACCGGTATCCAGATTGGCTCATCCGACCTGGCGGCCGAACTGATTGAACGTATTGTGGCCGGTGCCGAGAAACTCAAGGTAAAAAGTGTTATTAGTCCGGAATGTGGCCATGCTTACATGGCGTTACGCTGGGAAGGACCAAACCTCATCGGTCGCCCCTATCCATTTAAGGTCATACATATCCTTGAGCTACTGGAAGAGTTACGCTTGCAAGGTAAGCTCCGAACCAATGGCAAAGAATCCCAGCGATTAACTTTTCATGACCCATGCCAGCTGGTGCGTCGTGGTGGTGTTATTGATCCACCGCGTAATTTACTCAAAGAAGTTGCCAGTAACTTTGTTGAGATGGGTGAACACGGTATCTATAACTGGTGCTGTGGTGGCGGCGGCGGTGTGAGTACCAATGAACGTGCCGATCCAATACGGGCCAAGGCTTTTAATACCAAGAAAAGACAACTCAACGAATTGAATGTGGAGACTATTGTCACGGCCTGTTCCAATTGCCGGAATATGTTAGAAGACGGCCTGGAAGACAATAATATGGATATTGAAGTCGTTGGCTTAACAGAAACAATTGCAAAATACCTGGAAGAATAGCCTTGTCAGGTATAACAGGAGAGTTATCATGAGTGAACGTGTCGTAGTCGATCCCATTACTCGTATCGAAGGTCACTTGCGGATTGAAGCACAAACCGATGGGGACACGATTACCAACGCTTACTCATCCGGGACCATGGTGCGCGGTATCGAGATTATTCTACGGGGCCGCGACCCACGCGATGCCTGGGCATTTGCACAGCGTATCTGTGGTGTATGTACCCTGGTGCATGGCATCGCCTCCGTACGCGCCGTTGAAGATGCGCTGGACTATGCGATTCCCTACAATGCCCAGTTGATTCGCAATTTGATGATCGGTGCACAGTATGTACACGATCATGTTATGCATTTTTATCATTTACATGCCCTCGACTGGGTAGATGTCGTTTCGGCCTTAAAGGCAAATCCCAAGGCCACTTCTGAACTGGCCCAGACGGTCAGTCCTTCCTATCCAAAGAGTTCTCCCGGTTACTTTGCCGATATCCAAAAGCGAATCAAGGACTTTGTCGAATCCGGTCAGCTGGGTATTTTTGCCAATGGCTATTGGGGACACCCTGCCTATAAACTTCCACCCGAAGCAAATCTTATGGCAGTGGCCCATTACCTTGAAGCGCTGGACTGGCAGCGTAATGTTGTCCAGATTCACACTATCCTGGGCGGTAAAAATCCTCACCCGAATTTTCTGGTGGGTGGTGCCCCTTCTGCAATCAGTATTCATCCTGGTCACACAGGAAAGGGGAAAGGTCCGCATTATCGTGGTGGTGCCGGTGCAACTGCTTTGAATCAAACTGGTCTGTCCACGATCAAAAATATCATTAAAAGTATGCAAACCTTTGTTGATCAGGTTTATCTTCCGGATACCCTGGCCATTGCCGGCTTTTATAAAGACTGGGCTAAACAGGGTGAAGGTACCGGTAACTTTCTTTGCTATGGTGACTTTCCTGATAAGGATGCTAATGATATCGGAAGTTTTCTGGTGCCACGTGGCGCCATTTTGAATCGCGATCTTTCGACGATTCATGATGTTGATTTAAATGCGGATGAAGAAATCCAGGAGTATGTCTCGCACTCCTGGTACAAATATCAGGCCGGTAAAGACAATGGGCTCCACCCTTATAAAGGAGAAACCGAGTTCAATTATGATGGACCTGAACCTCCATACCAGCACCTTGATGTTGATAAAGGCTATTCCTGGTTAAAGTCGCCGCGCTGGAAAGGGCATGCGATGGAAGTAGGGCCGTTAGCGCGGGCATTAATGTTATACGCCAAAGGTCACGAGCAAACCAAAGAACTGGTTGATTACACTTTGAAAACACTGGACTTACCTGTGACGGCATTGTTTTCAACGCTTGGACGCACCGCCGCGCGGACTATCGAGACCAAGATTTTCGCTGATTCGATGATGGGCTGGTATAACCAGTTGGTCGATAATATTCGCAACGGTGATGTGCGTACCTTTAATGAAAAACTCTGGGAGCCTTCCAGCTGGCCGTCCACGTGCAAAGGGGTTGGTTACACCGAGGCACCACGTGGCGCACTTGCACATTGGGTAGTCATTAAGGATGGTAAAATAGATAATTACCAGGCCGTTGTCCCCAGCACCTGGAATGCCGGGCCGCGCGATGCCAAGAGCCAGCCCGGACCCTATGAGGCTGCTTTACAAGGT
>JASFLL010000086.1:0-6102 GCA_050118115.1 Thioalkalispiraceae bacterium | reverse complement strand
TTGCTCAGTGTGATTACTAATATCAAGGGTCTTAAATGCAGCAACAGTCACCTCGGTTACTGCACTCACATCGGCATCTGTTTCATTCCTAATCAAGACCTCCAGATTCATGAGCTTCTTTTTCCCCTTCTTAGATTGCTAACTGTGTATTAGGCGGTTCTGCATTTCACCGTTATGTTGACTGCCGCCTAATTCGGTTGAAACTAGACCTATTTTGTCATAGACAATGGCTTCATTCCTGCATTTGCTAGCGAAATCGCCCCAATAATTACTACCAAAAAGACCAATACAAAAACCTATTCCAATAGTACGTATTAACTCCTGCGCCCCGTGGTCTGAATCGTGAGCCCCCTGCCCGGCGAACTGACGGGTTTGCCGGGGCTGGAAAACGTGACAGATAAGGGCTTGACAATAGTACTAGTCAGTACTAATATTAGTCCTAGTTAGAACAAAAGGTGTTGTTGTGATAACCGCGACCAATGCAGCCAAACAGGATTTCATACCCGTGATGCGAGAACTGGTCAGGGCCTACCAGGCCTTTGCCAGTTATGACGCAAAGGGATACGAAGGGACTGAGTTGACGGTGCCCCAGGCGGATGTGCTATTTACCCTGGGCAATACCGAGGGCCTCAGTTTCAAGGAGATTGGTGAACGCACCTTGATTACCAAGGGAACATTGACCGGCGTAATTGACCGCATGGAAGCGAAAGGGCTGGTACGTCGCAAGCAATCGCCACTGGATGGTCGGATTACCCTGGTAGTCCTGACCAGGCAGGGTGAACGTAAGTTCGAAAAGATTTTTCCGAAACAGGTGGCTTATATCAAACAATGTTTCGACAAGTTATCCAGCACGGAATTAAGGGAGATTAAAAAGTCCCTAGTTCGACTTCGGGAGATCTTTTCTTAAGTTTTTATTTAACTAATTAGTACTAGTTAGTACAAAGGAGCAT
Source organism: Thioalkalispiraceae bacterium (assembly GCA_050118115.1). Taxonomy (GTDB): domain Bacteria; phylum Pseudomonadota; class Gammaproteobacteria; order UBA6429; family Thiohalophilaceae; genus SZUA-24. The sequence continues at coordinate 5,152 of JASFLL010000086.1, read as the reverse complement.
ACAATGCAAAGTTCAAAAGTAAATCTGGCCGCATTACTGTTAAGAGTCAGCCTCGGTGCGATGTTTATTGCGCATGGCTTGTTAAAGTTAATGGTCTTTACCATGGCGGGTACAAGCCAGTTTTTCGAGCAGGTGGGGTTTGCCGGCTGGATGGCATATCCGGTGACCTATTTTGAAATTGTCGCGGGTATCCTGCTGATTGCCGGATTTTACAGTCGTTACGTCGCCGCCGCAGGGATTCCGGTGTTACTGGGGGCGCTCTATGTTCACAGTGGTAATGGCTGGTTATTTACGGCGCAAAATGGTGGCTGGGAATACCCTGCCTTTTTGACTATCACGGCCATCGTTGTCACCTTGCTTGGTGACGGCGAATATTCAATTCGTTCGATGTTTGTTAATAAAAATCAGGCGGCGCGTGCTTAAGCTCGCTCATGCAATGCAGCCGGGAATGGCGCGTGACTGCGCGCCTACCCGGATTTTTTACCGAAGAGTTTTCTTGAGAAGAACATGCCAGGACAGAATCCGGTCACACCGGCAAACACAAAGAATATCACGGGCAAATATAGTACCCAGTGCACGGTCTTGTAACCGGTTAACCAGATACCCAGGGCCATGACCGCAGCCACAACCAGCATGAAAAAACGCATGGGCGCGCCAACCTTGAAATCATTCATTTGTTACCTCCTGTATCAAAAACCTGATTATAGGTTTGCAAATGCGGTGACACTGTATCAATAGATACAGATGGCAAAATTAGCTGCTCATTTAATTGTTCGCAACAAAAAGCCGGCGCAGGCCGGCTTTCGTGTTCGTTAATCTGCTTACATCAGATTTTATGGCCCTCATCCAGGGCATCGGCCGCGGTACCCAGTTCCGTGTAGTGGCGATAAATCATGATACAGCTTGCGACAATCAGGCCGGCTCCTGAGATGAGTGCGACCGGGTGATGAACGAAGGCAATCAATAATAGACTTAGTGCCGTGATCAGAATGGGTAACGTTTCGAAAATGGGTTTGGCGAACATCCTTATCTCCTTGAGTGGGTTAGCGACCGAATATCAAATGTGAACTCCATCACAGTTTCTCTTTTTATAGCCCGAATCCAGGGATCTGTCAATATGCTAATATACTATATTTATCAATTAATTAACTAGATTAGTTAATGTTTGATCTAGAATATTGCTGTAATTAATGATTTTTCGCCAAAACGTGGCTCAGCAAGCCGGCGCGGCGATAGAAAAGACCCGTCTATTCGAGGATTTCTCGCCAGAAAATAATACGGTCATCCCCCCGGAACTGGCCAAAGGAGGCAACCCCGTCCACGTGGAGCAGATAGGGGTGAACCGCAGGGTCCGTATTGAGCGGAAACCGGAAGGGAATGGTGTAATTGCCGCCATCCCCGCCTGCCGTGTAAAACAGGCGCCAGCCGCCACTGTGATTATTGTTATCCGGCACATGGATGCGCGCATAACTGCTGGCGCTGCCATCGTCAGAAAAGTTAAACACGGAAGAAGTGACGGTAGGGCTGGCCCGTAAATAATAACCGGGCGTACCGATGTTGGCGGCATCACTGCCGAGCTGCACATCCGCTGGCGGGTTTATATTATAAAGAGTACAACTATCGAGCGTAGCATGTTGCCAGTCACTACACTCACCAGCATTGACGGCATTGCAGTATTCGGTGCGGGCATACATATCCAGACCCACATCATTCTGGTTGGTACCAAATGCATTTTCAGCAAACAGGCGGCCAAAATATAAAATCGTATTGCCTGCTTCACGATAGTTGTCGGCACCGATAGTTAAATCAGTTGAATCGAGCGTAACATTGTCAGTATCCACGGGATTGATACCGATCCTGACATCAGTAAAGGGTGTTTCTGGCAGGTATGCCGGTGCAACACCGGCACGATTAATGTTTAGCTTTGCCGTAACCACGGCTTGTCCGTTGGTAAATGTGGCTGGCGAACTGGTGCCTGAATCAATACCAATGCGTGCATTCAAATTAGTTGGAGTGCCTGCAGGATCATTGACTGCGCCGAAATTCCATTTGCCTGTTTCGCTGGCATTGCTGGTGTCATCATTAAACGGCAGATCAAATTTAGACCAGTCATTACTATAGTTTTGTGTCAACGTGCCATCACTACAAACTGCGTTGCTGGCCTGGGCAGTCAGGGTAAAGCGCGTATCAAACTGTTCATCCAGGTAACTGAAACCATCGGTACAACCTGTGGCCGTGCCGGGATCGGTGCGGTTCATTATGCTGTTGGCCGACAGGCAAAAATGACCAGGATAAAAACGCCCAATCTCGGTACTGGTGTTAAGTGCAGGGCTGCCAATGGTTTCACCAAAGTAACCGGTCGCGGGTAAGTTCACCGTAAAGGTATAGGCACCGACTTCGGATACAGTTTGATTAATGGTATGTTCACCACTGTCAGCAGCGACGACATCAAAGTTAGATGTCCCTAGTGTACCCTGCACAATAGCTGGCGCTGTATTGGTATGGCTAACGCTTAAACCATTCAGCTGAAAGTTGGGAGTCACCGAGTTGTCGTTACAGGCTGCGCGTACTTTTAGGTTAAACGTTTCACCTGCCCGTTTAAAGGCACTGCATGAAGGTGTAGAACCGCTGCAATCACTATTCGTTTCATCGGCAAAAACATAAAGCTTTGCTGGCTTGTTAATAAAACTTGCAGAACCTGACATCGACAGGCCTGCATCACCGGTGCCCGCACTACCGGTATATAAACTGGCAAGACTGATCTGGCCGGCATCCGGATAAGTTACATTAAACGTTGCCTGGCCATTGGCATCGAAACTGAGCGGGACGGTTTGGCTATTGGTATTATCGATTGGCGCGTAGTCGGTGCCGTTATAGTTCAAAGTTAAACTGCGTGTTCCGGTATTCGGGTTGACATAGTTGAGCGAGAAACTCACATTACGGTTTTGTCCAATAAATGTCGGTACGCAAGCCTGGCTCGTGTTATCCATTCGCACCGCGCTGATGGTAATCGGCGTAGAGGTCGTACACGCTGTTTGCGTAGGGATATTGTATATGAAACCGGTTTCAAAATAAGTCAGATTACAATCATTCGCCGACGTTGTGGTATTCAGACAAACCACCGGGTTTGTCGCGACCGGTGCCGAGCTGCTCACGCCCAGCGTGGCGATCCCTGCTGAGGTATTTTGTAACTGTAATATGCCATTGCCACCAGTAATGGTCTGGGTATCACCCCCCAGCCAGCCTGTGGGTGTGAAAGTGATGTTGACATCGCCGCTATAAATAGAACTGCAGTCGCTATTGGCGCAGGTGCGAACGGTGATGTTTTCCGGCTCACAGGTCAGGGCGCTACCATCATGTTCAATTTGTATATGATCAAATGAAGCACCACATGGGTGAGTAGCGATACGGTCTGCATCGATCTGGGCCTGGGTCAGGACGCTATTATAGATACGTACTTCATCGATTGAGCCGTTGGCGGAATTGCCGGATGCGCCTCTGGCCAGGTAGGTGCTGCGATTATCACCCACATATAGAGTTCCCATGTTTCCCAGCATGCCATTAGTGCCAAAGGTATTACTATTATCCAGGTTACCATTAATATAGATCAGAAGACGATCATTCGGTAGATCCCAGGTAACGGCCAGGTGTACCCACACTCCTGCATTAAAGTTGTTATTACCGGAGTCCAGGATGAAGTCATTGTCGTTACTATCTTCAAGGGCAAAGCGCAAACGACTGTTGTTTCGCAACATGAAGAAGAAATATTTTTGTCCGCTGGCAGTGGTGGAGGCGTCCAGTAACATCCGATCACCACGGTTACCGTTCCAGCGTTGGTTGCTTTTGTACCAAAACGTAATGGTGCCGCTATCCCCAACGGTATTCATATCCACGCCGGTATCAACCGCCTGACGAATATTTACGTCGGAGTTGCCAGGGAACTCACCATAGCCACAGGTGCCGGGATTGCCCGTAATTGCAGGGCTACCGGAATCAGTGGTCGGCGCTGTGCCGTTGACGCCGACCGAAGCGCCATTGTTGTTATTGCTGCTACTGTCCTGTACTTCGTTCGCAGCACCGTTCCAGCTGGCTTCGTCCATTGCATAATAGGCGAGTAAGCTACTGGGTGGCGTGCCACCGGGAGTGATACAGACATCATCAATATGCCAGTAATCATAATCATTGCCACTGCCCCCGGTCTGGCGAAAACGTAATTGAAAATTTGAATGTAAACCGTTGGCGGGCACTGTATAGGAGCGTGAGAAAGTTTGTCCAGCATTGCCCGCGCCGTTGAAGGTTTCGAGTGCGACCCAGGTGCCGGTGTTAGTTAAATATTCCACGGCGAGGTCTTCGCCATTATCGGGATCTTCACTAAACGAATCAGCACCACGTCTAATCCACGCAGTTACCAGTCCGGAAGTCACGCTCGACATATCAACCAGCTGCGAAGTAACGGACACCGGACCATGCCGGGTAAAGAGTGAATGCGTGGGTGAACTGCTGGTTTGTGTGCTTATACCGGCACGTGTAGCATCCGTCACCGTCCAGTTTATCAGCCCACTCTCGAAGTCATCACAGAAGCCGGCTCCCGCGACTGGCGGACTGATTTCGGTCACGATAACATCATCGATATGCCAATAATCCCAGCCAATACCCCCATTGGCCGGTGCGCCGCCATCCCCGCCTGTCTGGCGAAGGCGGATCCGAAAATTAGCATGCAGTGCTGCTGACGGTAAGCTATACGTGTTGGTAAACACTTCGCCCGGCGTTCCCCCTCCCGGATAATTTTGTAATTGTATCCAGGCACCGTTGTCATCCATATATTCGAGAATCAGATCTTCATCATTGGCTTCCGGTTCTTCGCTGAAGGCGTCGGCGCCACGCCTGACCCAAACTGAGAGAGTGGCAGCCGGTACGGCCGTATTGATGGCGTTACTGGTAACGGAGACAACATTCCAACGGGTAAACATGGACTGGCTACCGGAATTAGCCGTGGCATTACTGACCCCTGCATCACCACCACCGTTGTTATCGATCATCCAGTTGGCAGACAGGCTGCCGGCTTCAAAATCATCACCAAACAAAACATCACCGGGAGCCGCGAATAACGAGGCGTTAAACATCAGTCCAGTCGTCATGAGACAAACCAGGT
>JASFLL010000085.1:0-6117 GCA_050118115.1 Thioalkalispiraceae bacterium | reverse complement strand
AACAGTCATCCCCCGCTGTAATCCCGAGGTGCCATGTAAGGTAATGGCACGGACACGGTGCGTATCGATGTGTTGATGAACTTCAAACATATAGGTTTCATCATCAAAATGGGTGCAGAGAGCCTGATGCAGGGGCGGTAACGGATTACAGGCAATGACGGCGACGGGGCCATGCACCTCCTCAATAACACCAATGCTCTGTTGGTCAGAATAGTCCATAAAGGTATCCTTATTCATTCCTCAGGATAGTAATCTACTCAAATCTATCTGAGTACCAGACCCAGCAGAAATGATGAAAAATAACTTAACATAAACGTTCCTGTGATACCTTAAGCATGCTGTATTTAATTTTTTTGAGGAATACCATAACAACATGATAGATGAATTTACCGCTAATGAACGGATAGCCTATTTTTCCATGGAGATTGCTCTTCAGAGTGATATTCCGACATATGCAGGTGGTCTTGGTGTACTGGCAGGTGATACCGTACGGTCAGCAGCCGATCTCGAATTACCGTTTGTGAGTGTAAGCCTGATTTGTCGTGAGGGGTATTTTCGCCAGGAAATTGATGACCAGGGCCGACAGATCGAACACCCGGATACCTGGAACCCGGAACAGTGGGCACATCAGCTGGAAGCAATGGTGGCAGTGCCGATTGAAGGTCGTAACGTCTGGTTGCAGGGCTGGCTTTATATTCTTGAAGGAAAATTAGGCGGGCGACAACCGGTTATCTTACTGGACACTGACCTTGGTGAAAACACACCCGAAGATCGACAGATTACCCATCATCTGTATGGCGATGGCGGTGATGGACGTTATCGACTTAAACAGGAGATTGTCCTGGGTATTGGCGGGGTCAGATTGCTAAAGGCCCTGGGCTTCAGGATCCGTCAATACCACCTCAACGAAGGTCATTCGGCTTTACTCACGTTGCAGCTGTTACATGATTATGCCTATCCGATAGAAGATGTGCGGCCAGATGAGCCTCGCTATGACATTCCACGTGTCCGGGAAGTCTGTAACTTCACCACACATACTCCCGTGGAGGCAGGTCATGACAAATTTTCATATACGACGGTAGAGCATACTCTGGGAGAATTTATCGATCTATCGACACTCAAACGCCTGGGAGGAGCTGATGAGCTCAACATGACCCGGCTTGCGCTCAATATGAGTGAATACATTAATGGTGTTGCAGTCCAGCATGCGGAAACATCACAACGCATGTATCCAGGTTATAAAGTACGGGCTATCACCAACGGTGTACATCCATATACCTGGGCAAGTAGAAGTTTTGCGCAACTCTACGATAAATACTTACCAGGCTGGTGTCATGAACCAGCAGTACTGGTGCGTGCAGATTGTTGTATTAGTGATAATGAGATCTGGGAGGCTCACCTGCAAAACAAGGCAGAGCTGTTTCAGATGATCAATAAAGTGCGCGGTATAAAACTGGAAGCTAATGTTGCAACAATTGGCTTTGCCCGTCGCATGACCGCCTACAAACGACCTGACTTAATATTTTCAGATCTTATCAGATTGAAGGAAATAACAAAAAAATACCCCCTGCAAATTATTCTGGCAGGGAAGGCGCACCCCCAGGATCAGGAAGGAAAACGTCTCATTCAAGAACTGCATTCCATTATGCAACAATTGGCAGGAGAGATTTCCATCATCTTTCTTGATAATTACAACATGGATATAGCAAAACTACTCACCGCAGGTGTCGATATCTGGCTCAATACACCACTTCGTCCGCTAGAGGCATCCGGAACCAGCGGGATGAAGGCAACTTTTAATGGTGTACCGAACCTCAGTATTATGGATGGCTGGTGGCTAGAAGGATGTATTGAAGGCATTACTGGCTGGGCGATCAATAATAATGGCAAAAACTCACAGGCCGATGATGATGCAGAAGCATTGTATTCGAAGCTGTTTAATAATGTATTGCCACTGTATTACGAAAACCGAACAGCCTGGATCGCTGTAATGAAAAATGCTATCGCGAAAAATGCTTCCTTTTTTAATAGCCATCGGATGATGCGGCGCTATTCTAGCGATGCATATCTTAGATAAAAAAATAAAACAGGCAGGTATTTTATGACAGACCATGATGATGCCGATATTATCCCGGCACACCCACATCTACGGCGAAAACCATTACCCTGGCAGGAACTCAAACCGGCTGAAGAAGACCCGCAGGCAAAGCAACGTGTCCAGGCCATTCTCGACAGTCCAGGTTATCGCCTGGCGGATCAGGATGTCGATTTTCTAAATGAAGATGATACCCGCGGTGTACGCTTACAGATAGACTACTTCAAGGCAGAGCAATTATTAGAACAACATGGTGTTAAACATACAATCGTGGTTTTTGGTAGCACACGGATACGTGAATCCGAAGCATGTAAGCGAAAAATTGAAAAAATATTATCTGCGCTAAAAAACGATCCGGGAAATGAGGTTTATGAACGGCAGTTAACTGTTGCCAGACGAGTGCTGGATAAAAGTCACTACTATGACGTAGCAAGAGACTTTGGCCAAATTGTAGGGCAGTCAGGTAACGGCCCGGACGATAATCGCGTGGTGCTAATGACAGGTGGTGGACCAGGCATTATGGAAGCAGCCAACCGTGGCGCATTTGATGTAGGAGCCAAGTCCGTGGGCCTGAATATCACCTTACCCCACGAACAATTTCCAAATCCCTATGTAACATCAAATTTATGTTTTCGATTTCATTATTTTGCGATTCGTAAATTACATTTTTTAATGCGCGCCAAAGCGCTGGTTACATTTCCTGGTGGCTACGGAACCATGGATGAACTATTTGAAACCTTAACGTTAATTCAGACCCGTGAAATCCAGCCAGTCCCTGTTGTGCTGGTTGGCGAACACTATTGGCGACATGCCTTTAATATTGATTTCCTGGCTGATGAGGGAGTCATTGATGAAGAGGACAGGGAATTATTCTGGTATGCAGAAAGCGCACAAGAAGCCTGGCAGGGAATATTGACATGGCATGAACGGAACGGGACTCCCTTATTTAGTGACACAGTTTAAATGAGCCGATTTCTGCCACGTACTGTTATCGTACTGGGCCTGGTTTCATTCCTAAATGATGCGGCCAGCGAAATGATTACGCCGCTATTACCTATATTCCTTACCGCGACTCTGGGAGCTGGGCCTGCAATTGTTGGCCTGGTAGAAGGCATTGCCGAGGCGACCGCCAGTCTGCTGAAACTGGTTTCCGGTCGTCTGGCAGACCGAGGCTGGAATGCAAAACGACTTGTGATCAGCGGTTATGGTTTATCGAACAGTGCGCGGCCTCTTATCGGTTTGGCATTCGGTTGGATCTGGGTCCTGTTATTCAGGTTTCTTGATCGTGTTGGCAAAGGACTACGTACATCACCGCGGGACGCAATGATATCTGCCACGACTTCAAGTCGGATACGTGGTCGAGCTTTTGGCTTTCATCGCGCCCTGGATCATACCGGTGCCATGGTCGGTCCATTGCTCGCTTTTGGCCTGTTAAATTCCGGGATAGAACTGAAACATGTCTTTTTACTCTCAGTGTTCCCGGGCATCCTGGTCGTATTACTCATCATCTTTGGGATACCCTCCAACCAACCTGCCGAGAAATCAAACGAACAGGTAACAAAACTCTCATGGCGCGGCCTGGACAATCATCTTCGTGCCCTCATCATCGCCGCTGGTGGTTTGGCACTGGCGACTACACCGGAAGTTTTCCTGGTGTTATGGGCGCAATCCCATGGTCTCGAGATCGTCTGGGTTCCTTTACTCTGGGCAGCAGCCAGTGCAGTGAAGATGCTCGTGGCCATCCCTGGTGGATATCTTTCCGATCACCTGGGACGGTTGCCTATTTTGTTGCTCGGATGGGGGGTGCGATTTGTTCTACTCATATTGCTGGGTATGAGCCAGGATAGCCAATGGCTAATCTGGATTTTATTTCTGGCCTATGCTGGCAGCCTGGCATTTACCGAAGGGGCAGAGCGTGCGCTGGTGGGAGATTTTGCACCAGCCGGTCAAAAGGCAACGGCTTATGGACTATACCACATGACGAGTGGTTTATTGCTACTACCTGGTGCAGTATTGTTCGGCGCCCTGTGGGAATGGTTTGGTGAATCTATTGCTTTTTTCAGTGCAGCAGGTCTGACCGTGCTTTCAGTTATTATATTACTTTTCATTACGGCAAGGCATAAAACAATTAAAACATGACAATTAACATCTAAACAACGCTTAAACTACTTTAAGCGCCATATCCTCGAGGGTATTAGCCGTCACCCGGATCCGTTTTGCCACTTCCTTTAACTGCATAAGTACGTCATAGCGCATGAATATTTGTCTATAATCGTCGTTCTCTAAAACAGCCACTTTGGCATTGGCGCAATGCCTGACAACCTGATCATACAAATCATGGATCTGGCCAATATCTTTGGCAATCGTTTTAATCTTCCGCGAGGAAAGCTCCTTGACACTATTATCAAGCAAGTTAGCCATGTTGACTAATATCTTCAGGATATGCTCGTAATCAGTCAATGATGATATATGATATGCTTCAAGCTCAGTCACCAGATGCTTTACACTGAGGATCACCCAGTCCAGCTGGGTGATGAGCCGATAAATGGATTCTTTATCATATGGCGTAATAAAGACATCCATCAACTCTTTCATATTTGCATCTTTAATCTTGCTGGCCTGATCGGTCGCATCCTGAATAACGGGCAGGGCTGATTGGTTGTCATCGATATAAACCTTGTGCAACGCGTCGATGAAAGCCAGCGAGAGTCGGGACTGCGCCTGTAATGCTGCGACAAAATCAACCTCTTTGGGTAAAAAGAATTTAGTGATAAAGCCCATTATTAACTACCTCCATATATATAGAAACAGGGCGCAATAGCACCATCCTAGTAACATAGAAACAGGGATGTTCAACAGCCAGCCATATGCAATGCCGGCAGCAGTTCGCCATTTGATATGACCTGGCTTTTCAGCCGCGCCATTGCCTAACAAGGTTGCGGTCACCACCTGTGTGGTTGAAGTCGGCGCACCGATGGCTGTTGCAATGGAATTAACCAGGGCCGCTCCCAACTGATTAGCCACCGAATGCATAATGCGGATACGAAACAGACCAAAGCCCAGAGTATTAATAATCTTCCAGCCACCAAACATCGTACCCAGCGTTATCGAGGATGCACACAGGATAACCGCCCATAAAGGAATAATAAATTCGTGTGTACTACCACTGGCCAGTAAAACCATTCCGATAATTGCCATACCTTTCTGGGCATCATTCGCACCATGAGAAAAGCCTAACCAGGCAACACTTAGGTACTGCGAAAACACGAACAGACTTGAAATCCGAGCAGTAAAACTTTTTAATAACCAAAACAACAATCTCATCAAAATAAATCCAATCACAAAACCAAAGACTGGAGAGAGAACCAGTCCGGCGACAACTTTCATCAGGCCATCAAGGTGTCCAGCCTGCAAGGCATTCAGCCCCCAGTTGATATGTGTTTCTCCGACCGCATACAAACCTGAACCAATCAGGCCGCCAGCCAGAGAGTTTGAAGAAGAGGAGGGATATCCAAGTAACCAGGTGAAAATGTTATAACTAACAGCCGCCAGGATGGCGGCGATCACCATCGATTCTCCGATTAGCGCTGGTACTGAACCGACATCGACGAAGGTGCCAACCGTATCGGCAACCATGAGACCAACACTAAAAGGGGCGATAAATGTAAAGGCACTTACTACGAGAATGGCGACACCCGGTGTCATGGCGCGTGAGGCAATTGCCGTTGCAACCATATCTGCAGCATCATGGAACCCATTGGTAAAGTCAAACACCACGACAACGAGGATAGTGACAATGAGTAAAATTAAAATTAGATCCATTAAATAAATTATTTTATCCGGCGTACATTTTATTTTGTTACGTAATTGGTATTAAAGTGTATATGTATCATGTAATTCGGGTATAACAACTTCGGTGTTTGTCAGCTTCTCAGCAAATGATTGCATTGCCGTTTCATCACCGTGCACAAGGAATGTTTTTTCAGGGGCGCCTGTTTTTGAATGCCAGGCCAGTAATTCAT
>JASFLL010000084.1:0-6143 GCA_050118115.1 Thioalkalispiraceae bacterium | reverse complement strand
CCCTGCTCTACAATCCTGCCGTTTTCTAACACATATATTCGGTCAGCATCGACAATGGTTGAGAGCCGATGCGCAATAACCAGTGCAGTATGGTCTTCGGCCACCTCTTTCAAGGCTTTCAGGATAGCCTGCTCTGATTGCGAATCCAGGCTGGAGGTAGCTTCGTCGAACACCAGGATTCTGGGATTCTTGAGAATCACCCGGGCGATAGCAACCCGCTGTTTTTCACCGCCGGACAATTTAAGACCGCGCTCTCCAACAACGGTATCATAACCCTGGGGCAACCCTTCAATAAAGTCGTGGACATAAGCCAGCCTGGCCGCCTGCACAACTTCTTCTTTGCTGGCCCCGTTTTTCGCATATTGAATGTTATAAAAAATCGTGTCGTTGAATAATACCGTGTCCTGTGGAACGATACCGATCGCCTGACGAAGGCTGTCCTGGGTAACCGAGCGTATGTCCTGGTCATCTATATATATGTGACCATCAGAGACATCATAAAAACGGAACAGGAGCCTTGCCAGAGTTGATTTACCTGAACCGGATGGACCCACAACGGCTATCTTCTTACCCGCCGGAATTTCAAAGGTCACATCTTTTAAAATTTCACGATCCTGATTATATGAAAAATACACATGCTCAAATTTTACATTTCCTGTCGAAACAACAAGATGATTTGCATCATCCTTGTCCTGGATCTCGGGTTCACGCTCCAGGAGTTTAAACATCAAATCCATATCAGCAAGTGCATATTTCAGTTGTCGATAAACAATTCCAAGAAAGCCTAGCGGCAGAAACAGCTGTAACATCAGTGTATTTACCAGCACCAGGTCGCCGAGAGATAAACTTCCATTGACGACACCCTGTCCTGCGAAAATCATGATCACGGTTACACCAACGGCAATAATACTGGCCTGACCGAAATTCAGCATCGACATGGAGGTTTGACTTTTTACCGCAGAAGTTTCCCATTTCGACATGGTTTCATCATAGCGAGCATGTTCAAGTTTTTCATTGTTAAAATACTTGACCGTTTCATAATTCAAAAGACTATCAATTGCCTGTGAATTTGCGGCTGAGTCATACTGGTTCATCTCATGTCGAAAATGCATACGCCATTCAGTGACGCGAAATGTAAACACTATATATATAGCAACCGTAGAAAATATCGCGACGGCAAAACGGGACTCGTACTGTGTCAGAAGAATTCCTGCCACTAAAAGAAATTCAGCGGCAGTCGGCAGTATATTAAAAACCAGGTAATTCAGAATCGAACTCAGACTCCCCGCCCCGCGTTCCAGGTCACGGGAAATACCACCTGTCTTACGCTCCAGATGAAAACGCAGTGACAACGAATGCAGGTGTTTCAAGACACGCTTTGATACCGTACGCATTGCATGGTAACGGACCCGCGCAAACACGGCGTCACGCAATTCGTTAAACAAACTACTGACCAGACGTAATGCACCATAACTCAGCAGCAGCAGGATCGGCAGGACGAGCAACTCCCCCTTCGGCAGGTCAAGACTATCGACTATATCCTTAAGCACAAAGGGGACACCAACCATGGCCAGCTTGGAAATCACCAGGCTCAGTAATGCAAACAGGACGCGACCGCGATACTCCCAGATAAATGGAAACATTCGGGTGAGATTTTTAACATCGCGACGCTCGGAATGCGGGTCTTGCGTGTAGCGTATATAGTGCTGCATGAAGCTTCTATGTCTAAAAAGCGCGTATTATGCCATGCCCACGGCTCAATGTGGGCGTCTTGGGCCTGTTAAGAAAAAATTAATAATCTCAAGCGTTTATTCCATTGTCTTGAGAATAGAATGCACTGTATATTTAGAGGGAATTATCAGGATGGGTGGGATACAAAACCATAGACTTTATGCGACATATAACCTTTTTCCTCATTGTCATATTTATAATCAGCGCCTGCGATTCAGATCTTCAAACAACCAGAAAAAAAGGCGCCAAATCGCATCCCGTTGAAGTTGTTATCGTACAACGTGAACCGCTCACTACGACCCGCATTGTAACGGGCACCCTGGAGGCAACCCGAACGGTACATGTCTTTAATGAAGAACAGGGTCGTATCAAACAAATTCCATATCATCCCGGCGACAGGGTCAAGCAAGGTGATCTCCTGGTGGCCCTCGACGACAGTATAATCCAGGCAGAACTGGATAAAGCGATTGCCACATATAAACAGGCTGTCCTCAACCAAAAACGTCTGACCAAACTCAAACCAAGAAACCTTGCCTCTGAAGATGAAATCGCTCGCGCCGAAACGGCGGTTGAACAGGCCCGCGCTGAGAAAGTCCTGCAGGAGACACGACTTGCTCACACACGTATCAAAGCGCCCTTTGATGGTTTAATCAGTGAACGACTAAAAGAACCTGGCGATGTGGTTTCACTGCATGATCATATTCTCACGATTTATGACCCAAATACACTGATCGCAAAAATCCATGTCTCCGAAATTTTACTGCATAATATCGAGCTCGAAGATTCAGTCGCTTTGCGTGTGGATGCATTAGGCGATCAACAATTCAAAGGCATCGTGACACGCAAATACCCGGTAATCAATCCAGCAACCAGACAGGGAACGCTTGAAGTTACACTGAGCCCGGTCCCGGAAGGAGCCTATCCAGGGCAACTCGCGCGAATTACGATTGAAGGAGAAACAATACCTCTAAAATCTCTACCCTTGTCGGTAGTACGACATGATACCCGCGGAGAATTTGTTTATCGCGTCAATAAAGACAACAAGGCGATCTACACAACCATACAGACTGGCATCCAGATTGGTGATCGCATTGAAATCATTAAAGGCCTGGAGATCGGGGATAAGGTTATCAGCAAGGGATTTTTAAATTTACGTAACAAGGCAACCGTCAAGATAGCTTTACCAACAAAACAAGTCCAGCAAACTCCTCAGCCGGTAGACAATAAGACACAATGAAACAACGATTCAGAAGTGGTGGCCTGGCAGCCTGGTCGATTCAGCGGCCGGTGTCTGTGGTTATGCTGGCATTAACGGTTGTTGTCGTTGGTGGATTTTCACTGGATCGTCTTGGCATTGATTTGCTTCCGCATATTATTTACCCGGAAGTACGTGTTCGTATTCTTGATCCCGGCGTACCAGCCAACATCATGGAGGACCAGGTCACCCGCCAACTGGAAGAACAGCTATCTATTACAGAAGGTGCCATCTCGGTTCAATCAACCACTTCTGAAGGTGCCAGCCGTGTGGATATCGGTTTTCCTTATGGCACAGACATTGATATCGCGTTACGCGATGCCAGTACACGTCTGGATCGCGCAAAGCGTTTCCTTCCAGATACCATTGATCCACCTATTATATATAAGCGTGACCCTTCGCAAATCGCGGTGCTGGAACTGGCCGTCAGTTCTAAATCCCTCGGTCCGGTAAAACTGCGTGAATGGGTCGATTATGATTTCAGTCGCTGGTTCTTGAATTTACCTGGCGTGGCTGCAGCAGAGGTAGGTGGTGGCAATCTCCGGGAAATTCAGATCATCGTTGATCAGGAACGTCTCGCCAGTTTCGGACTGACATTTGATGATTTAAAAGAAAGTATTCAAAAGAACAACCTGGAAGCGCCGGGTGGTCGTTTGCTGACAAACAAACGAGAAATCAGCACCCGTGCACTCGGTAGATTTAAAAACATCGAAGAAATCAAACAACTGCCTTTATGGCATGCCAACGATACTGACAATAAAATTATCCGCTTATCTGATGTCGCTCGCGTAATTGACTCTTATGAAGATGAACGTCTGCGAGTACGACTTAACAAGCAGTCCGCCATCAAGCTGTCCATCCAGAAACAACCACAGGCTAATACCGTGGAGGTTGTTGACGTTGTCCTGGAAAGACTTGCATGGCTCAAAGCCCAAGGTCTATTACCAGATGATGTCACCATTAGTCGCGTAAGTGACCAGTCCACATTTGTCCGCAACGCACTGCGCAACGCCAGCATGGCGGCAATCAGTGGCGCCATACTGGCCATGCTCGTGGTGTATCTGTTTCTCGGCAGCATTCGTAGGACGCTCATTATTGGAACTGCTATTCCATTAGCCATCATGGTGACCTTTATCATCATGTCGATCGGTGGACTTACGCTAAATATAATGACGCTTGGTGGTATCGCCCTGGGCGTGGGTTTGCTCATCGATAGCACCATCGTTATGCTGGAAAATATCACCCGTCATCAGCGTGAGGGTGAACAACCCTTTGATGCGGCGATTAATGCTGCCACTGAAATTAATAGCGCTATCGTCGCTTCCACCAGCACAAATCTCGCAGCAATTTTACCTTTCTTATTCATCACCGGCCTGGTCGGCTTATTATTTAGTGAACTCATTTTCACCCTGACCGCAGCCATCAGCGCATCCTTACTTGTCGCACTTACCCTAGTGCCAAGCCTCGGTGCCCGCATTGTCGACAGTAAAGAAAACCTGTTACATCACAAACAAACATATGTGGATCGCGTCGTTGAAAAACTAAAAGATACGTTGGGAAAAATATTACCAGGAATATTAAAGGCTCCCTGGAAACCCTTTTTAATATTAGTACCGCTATTGCTTCTCGCATTAGCGCATCTATTTATTTTTAGCAAACAAACTTTTCTACCCACCGTCGACGAAGGACAGGTGCGTGTAAATATCAAAATGGACGCCGGCACCCAGTTTAACGATCTGGATACCATAACAGATCAACTTGAAAGCCTGTTCCTCAAACAAAAAGAAGTGGATACTGTGTTCACTACGTCCGGTGGCTTCATTTTTGGACGTACCGAACGCACATCAAGTAACAGTGGCAGTATTTATATACAACTTCATCCTGGTTACAAAACCGAGGCATGGATTACTGCCATGCGTAAGAAAATTGCAATGCTAGGCCTGGCCGGTGTCAATGTCAGACTGCGAGCACAGGGTGTACGCGGTATTCGCTTAAGTCAGGGAGACGATGACATCAGTATTCGTGTACAGGGTAATGACCTGGGTACCCTTGCCGCCATCGGTGGTGACATTGTCGAACGACTGGATGGTATTGATGGCCTGCGTAACTTGTCACAAACCTATGAAGAAGTCAGGGAAGAAGTGACTGTACAAATCGATAAACAACGTGCGGCGGATTTAAATATCCAGGTTAGTGATGTCGGTGATGCGCTACGCATTGCCCTGGAAGGTCAGGTCGTTTCCGAATACCTGGAAGGAGATCGTGCCTACAATATCCGCTTACGACTACCTGCCAACCTGATGAAGTCTCCGGATGATCTCGAAAATATATTAGTCGGTTTCCATCAAAACCGGCCAATAAGACTGATTGAAGTGGCACAGATTCAAATGACACAGTCACCATCCACTATCATGCGTGACAACCAACGGCGTATTGTCGAGGTCAGCGCTTCATTAACCGCCAATGCTGATCTTAGTCAGATTATGTCCACGATTAAATCACGTCTTGATGATCTGGAACTACCAGAAGGTTATTCACTTTATGATGGCGGTGCCACCAAGACCCTCAAAGAAGGGCAGCAAATGGGAATGATCCTTTTTGGCCTGGCCATCTTCCTGGTGTTCGTCGTGATGGCGATTCAATATGAATCGCTATTAAACCCGGTCATCATCTTACTGAGTATCCCCTTTGCCGTCATCGGAGTTGCATTTGGACTTTGGATTGCCGATCTTCCAGATGGATTGATCATTTCGATGCCGGTCTGGCTCGGACTAATCATGCTGGCAGGTATCGTGGTGAATAATGCCATCGTGCTTGTCGAACAGGTCGAGATTGAACGGGAAAACGGCCTGCAATTCGATCAGGCCGTTATCATGGCAGCAAAACTGCGTTTACGTCCAATCCTGATGACAACACTAACCACTGTGTTTGGCATGATGCCGCTGGCCTTTGGCCTTGGTCGCGGAGCCGAGATGCTGCAACCATTAGCGATTGTGCTGGTCTGGGGGCTTTTCTTTTCAATGATCGTGAGCCTGATCATCGTACCGGCACTATATAAAATAATTCGCCGTAAAGATCATCCGCCAATACTCGGTTCCTGATTACTTACCCGCGGTTGGGTAAGACTTGCTCTTCTCCCCCGCCGGGTCAAACCACT
>JASFLL010000083.1:0-6216 GCA_050118115.1 Thioalkalispiraceae bacterium | reverse complement strand
CCATGCATCAAAACCGCTTTATCCTACCATGACGTCGACCGGCGCAACTTTTACCTCGATACCATCATCACGCAGTTTGGCCATTTCTTTTTCCAGAGTTCCAATATCAGTTTGTGCTTTGCCATCGATGTGCATAACATAGATGGGTTTTTCTTCGGTGCCTGCCACGTCAGATTCCAGGTCAAGAATATGAAAATCATAGCGTTTAAGAACATGGGTGACTTCGGCTACAATACCCGGTCTATCGGCACCATAAACACTGACACAAACATCCGGAATAATATGTTCATGTAAGTGCCCGTCTATGGCATCGACATGAATGCGTAAATCCAGAGCTGATAACTTCTCGGTAAGAAAATTCTCCAGCCCAGCTTTTTCCTGATCAGACTGCACCATCAACATCACAGTAAAGTTGCCACCCAGTCGCATCATCGATGCTTCGCCTAACTGACATCCGCCTTCAAATAAACTGTTGGTGACGTCTGCAACAATGCCAGGTCGATCACGACCAACCAGAGTCAACATGTACCAGTTAGACATGAAGCACCTCCTTTGGAACGTAAATGTTTCAGGATAGATTAATGTAAAGTTGCATGGGCGAAATAGATAACAACTATCCCGGCAACGATCAAGACGATCTGGCGCACTGTTTCACGAAATTCAACTCGCTTGTGTAACCCCGGGATCAAATCTGCAACAGCGATATAAATGAAACTGGAAGCAGCAATAGCAAGGATATAAGGTACAGCGTGTTGCATCTGGTGTAAGCTGAAATACGCCACTATGGCGCCAATGAATGTGGTTAGACTGGCAAGTACATTAAAAAGAAAAGCCTTGCTCCTGGAATATCCACTGTTTAACAAAATTGCAAAATCTCCCACTTCCTGTGGAATTTCATGAGCTGCCACAGCTAGCGAAGTGATCACGCCGAGATGAATATCCGTCATGAATGCTGCTGCAATCAAAACACCATCAACCACGTTATGAATTGCATCACCAATCAGAATTAATGTCCCCGCAGCAGGTGAGTGCCCGTGTTCATGCAGAGTGTGCGCCTCACACGCATTTTCATGGCAATGGCGCCAGAGCACCAGTTTTTCCATCAGGAAAAAACCGAGGATCCCGATTAAAAGAGTAAGTCCAAGCTGATGAAACTCGATACCATTCGCCTCTGTCAGTGTATGAGGTATTAATGCCAGGAATGCAGCGCCTAATAGCGCGCCGATCGCAAAACTCACAAAATGCGGTAACATCTTTTGACGTATTCGATCGGGGAACAGGAGAAATACTGCAGCGGCGATTGCGCTAAGTACTCCACCTATAAAACTGAAAATTAGAATCCAGACAAGCAATGGCATATAAACAGGTGTCCTTTTATAAAAGTTGGCACATCATACATTAATTATGCATAGATAGCAGATACGTATATAAAACAATTCTTTCAGATCATCCAGATCAAACTCGCCATGCGTCCGGTGATATTATCTCGTCGGTAGGAGTAAAAACGTCGTTGATCCTGATAGGTACAAAAATCGCCACCTGAAACTGACACCACACCCAGTTCGGCAAGTTGCAGACGGGCAACTGCGTATACATCCATCAACCATTTACCTGGATATTTACCCTTTATAAAAGCTGCTGTATGTTTTTTATTTTGCAGCAGAAATAAATCCCTGACTTCATTTCCTACTTCAAAAGCTTGTGGACCAATGGCGGGTCCTAACCAGACAAGCAGTTCTTCAGGACTGGCAGACATCGCCTGGACTGTCCTGGCTATAACCTGTTGTTCCAGACCACGCCAGCCGGCATGGGCAGCGGCCACACAAGTTCCCCGCCGGTCAGTGATCAATACCGGCAAACAATCCGCTATCATCACCACGCACACCCGTCCTTTTTTCGTCGTCACACTGGCATCGGCTTCAGTGAGCATCTCGTCATCCGTAGACACCTGACATCCGTGTACCTGCTTCAACCAGTGTGGCTCAGCAGGTAAATTTAAAAGTGATTTTAATTTTTGTCTGTTCTGGTTAACAACGTCTTTATCATCACCCACATGTAGCGCCAGATTCAAACTTGAATAGACACCCTCACTCAGCCCGCCGAGCCGGGTCGTGGTTCCTGCACGTACGTGTTGTGGCGCAGGCCAGTCTGCAGGTATCCAACTTGAACTAGCCATGCTTAACATCCTCCAGCATGACATTGATCAGCTGCTGCATGTCAGCGGGAATGGGCGCCTCCCAGCCTATACTTTCGCCTGTGTCAGGGTGTACCAGCTCCAGGTATCGAGCATGCAGGGCCTGGTGTTTAAAATTGCGTAACACCGCAATGAGTTCTTCACTACAGCCTGCTGGTAATTTCAAACGCCCACCATAAACCTGGTCCCCAACCAGCGGATGATGTATATGTGCCATGTGGACACGAATCTGGTGGGTCCTGCCCGTTTCGAGATTCACCTTTACCAGGGTATGAGCCCGAAAACGTTGTTCTACCCTATAATGGGTGATAGCGGGTTTCCCCCCCACATTGACTACCGCCATTCTCTTTCGTTGTACCGGGTGCCGACCTATCGGGGCGTCGACTGTCCCCCCGGCAGTTAATACGCCGTTGACCACCGCGACATACTCACGCACAAAGGCGCGGGCTTGTAACTGTTCTACCAGATATTTATGCGCTGATATATCTCTGGCCACGACCAGGACACCAGAGGTGTCCTTGTCCAGGCGGTGTACGATTCCTGCGCGCGGTACATGCCTGAGTTCTGGGGCATGATGCAACAGGGCATTCAACATGGTCCCCCCAGGATTGCCGGCTGCCGGATGAACAACCATGCCAACCGGTTTGTTAATCACAATCAATTGCGCATCTTCATAGAGGATGTCCAGGGATATGGGTTCAGATTGCCAATCCCCCTCCACTGTCTGCTGGACCTCTACAACCAGATGCTGCCCGGTATGAACCTTGTCTTTGGCCCGCAACTTTTGCTCATCCACAAACACATATCCGTCACGAATCCATTGTTGTAGCCGGCTTCTTGAAAATTGAGGAAACAGACGAGCCAGTGCCTGATCCAGCCTGATTGCGTCCAGAGAAGCCGGGATCTCGGCAGCGAGGACAGAATCCTCGTCATCGAACTCCTGCTCGTGATCTGTATCTAACAGTTTTTTGCTCATATATGGCCGTTGGTCTGGTCGTGTGCTTCTGTTTGTAAACAAGGTATACTACCCCAAGGTCCACTTGATGGGATAATTTAACGTGATTAACCGTGTAGTAAGACTACTTATTTTAGGCCTGGTGATCGTACTCGCTGCAGGCTGCGCCGCAACTTCCGATGACGATCCAACTGAGGGCATGAAAGTTGCCGAAATTTACGAAGAAGCCAATGCAACGCTAAAAAGCGGTGACTATGAGAAGGCTATTCAGCTTTATGAACG
Organism: Thioalkalispiraceae bacterium; assembly: GCA_050118115.1. Lineage (GTDB taxonomy): Bacteria > Pseudomonadota > Gammaproteobacteria > UBA6429 > Thiohalophilaceae > SZUA-24. The sequence continues at coordinate 2,785 of JASFLL010000083.1, read as the reverse complement.
GCTTGAATCACGTTTTCCCTATGGTAAATATGCCGAACGCGCGCAAATGGAAATAGCCTATGCCTATTATAAGGACTCCGAACCCGAGGCCGCCATTGTTGCAGCTGACCGTTTTATCAAACTGCATCCCAACCACCCGAATGTCGATTATATGTACTATCTGCGTGGCCTCGCCAGTTATGACCTCAGTGAATCTTTCCTGGATAGCCTGTTTAATGTTGATCCGACTCAACATGATCCTAAATCAGCCAGGCGCGCCTTTGAATATTTTGCTGAACTGATCAAAAAATTTCCAAAGAGTCGCTATAGCAAAGATGCCTTGCAACGCATGACCCTGATACGAAACAATCTGGCGAAATATGAAGTTAATGTGGCGGGATATTATATGCGGCGTGGTGCATATTTAGCCGCTGCTAATCGTGGTAAGTATGTTGTCGAGAACTACAAGCGCACCCCGGCTGTCGCCGACGCTCTGGCCATCATGGTGAAGGCCTATAAAAAACTGGGAATGGATGATCTCGCCAAAGATACCGAACGTGTTTTAAAATTAAACCACCCCAGCCACAAGTCCCTTAAAAATTGATATCGCAGGGATTCATTACTGAGATCTAAAAAGATCTTAGAGAGGCTTGTCCGGCTGGCTGTGTGCAGCATGATGCCATCTGAAATTTATTCAAATAGCGTCATCGCCTTCTTCGCCGGTACGTATCCTCACCGTCCGTTCAACACTACTAACGAAAATCTTACCATCACCGATTTTACCAGTCCTGGCAGCATTCGTAATTGCTTCAATACAGCTCTCGGCCTGCTCATCCTTGACGACAACCTCCAGTTTTACTTTGGGGAGGAAATCGATTACATATTCTGCACCCCGGTATAATTCAGTATGGCCTTTTTGGCGTCCAAACCCCTTTACCTCCACAGCGGTCATACCGGCAATCCCAATCTCTGACAATGCCTCACGGACATCATCCAGCTTGAAGGGTTTAATGATTGCTTCAATTTTCTTCATTTTGGTTTTCCTTTATGTTTTCTGTCGTTATAGGAAATATCCACACTGATTCAGTGTTGCCAACCTGAGCTCATTTATCATTATCTATTCAGTAGCTCATGTTCGCTGTTAGCTACGTAAGATATCGGGTATTGCTGAGTAACACTAGCCCCTTTTAGCTAAAATTCTGATGGCCGACTGCATTTATCCACAGGATTTCAGCGCCGGCTAATATGAAAACCTGAGGTCACAGGATAGCGCCTGTCTCGCCCAAAGGCCCGTTCAGTTATACGAACACCTGGCGGTGCCTGGCGACGCTTGTATTCAGTCGTATCCACCAGGAACATCACTCGCCTCACATCCTGCTCTTTGAATCCGGCAGCGATAATATCCATGGCAGATCGATCATGTTCAATGTAATGTTCCAGGATAGGATCGAGGACAGCATAATCAGGCAGACTATCACTGTCTTTTTGATCCGGCGCCAGTTCCGCTGATGGGGGGCGATCGATGACCCGTTGCGGAATAACAGCTGACTTCTTATTTCGCCAGTTTGCCAATGCATATACACGTGTCTTCAGCACGTCTTTCAGAACCGCGTAGCCTCCCGCCATGTCACCATAGAGCGTGGCATAACCTACGGCCATTTCACTTTTATTCCCGGTGGTGAGTACCATTTTGCGTTTTTTATTTGAAATCGCCATCAGGATAATTCCGCGACAACGGGCCTGGATATTTTCTTCAGTAGTATCGGCCGGCATATCCTTGAATAACGGGTCTAGCAATTCCAGGAATGCTTTAAAGGCTGTCTCTATGGGGACAAACTCGATACTGATTCCAAGATTTTTACATTGCAGTTGGGCATCTTCGATACTCATATCTGAGGTATAACGAGAAGGCATGGATACGGCCTCCACATGTTCAGCACCCAGTGCGTCGACGGCGATAGTCAAGGTCAGGGCAGAATCTATACCTCCGGAAAGGCCGATCACTGCGCCCTTAAAGCCATTCTTATGAACATAATCACGGACACCGGTTACCAGCGCCTGGTAAATACTCTCATTTTCATCCAGGTAGTCCGCGCATTGCTGTTGGTGAATATCAACCCGCTCTCCGTCCCACTCAAGGTTAACGTTAAATAAATCCTCAACAAAGGCTGGCGCACGCCTGACCACATGACCATTTGCATCAGCAACAAAAGATTCGCCATCAAAGACCAGCTCATCCTGGCCACCAATCAGGTTGGCATAGACAATGGGAACATGATTAAGCTTGGCATGCTCTTCAATCACTTTCTTGCGTTGTTGTGACTTGTTCATGTGGTAGGGGGAGGCATTAATATTGATAATACATTTTGCACCTGCCTTGACAGCCTGGCGAACCGGCTCATCAACCCATATATCTTCACAAACCGTCAGCCCCATTGGAATTCCGGCTATGTCAATGACGCATGATTGATCTCCAGCGTTGAAATAACGCTTTTCATCAAAGACTTTATAATTGGGCAAAGTTTGTTTGGCGTATTCACAGCTAATTTTCCCGGCCTGAATAACACCAGCCATGTTGAGTACACCATCGTCAGTTTGTTTGGGGTAACCAAGCACAACATCGATATCAGTCACGGCATTGACAATCTTGTCCAATGCAGATTCACAGCGTTGGTATAAATCAGGTCGTAACAAAAGATCTTCGGGTGGATATCCTGTCAGTGCCAACTCAGGAAAAACAATCACCTGAGCCTCTTGCTGCATTGCCTTGTGACAGGCTGCAATAATTTTGTCACTATTGCCTTCA
>JASFLL010000082.1:0-6282 GCA_050118115.1 Thioalkalispiraceae bacterium | reverse complement strand
GCTTCTTTTTGGGTAATCCCTGGTTCATGACAAACCAGGCGTAATAAATAAGCATGCGGTGCCGACAGTCCGGTCGGCTCATACGCCTCATCCCAGACTCTGTTGAGTCGACGTACAAAGGCATTGCTGTTGAAATAAAGGCACTGCTCAAACATAGGGACAATGTTAGGTTAAAACGGTTGTATATACAACTTATCTTTTAAAAAAATATTACTCGTCTGGCAGGCCCCGATCAGTTTCGCGTCGTTCGTCGAAGTGATTGATCTGTTGTAAATTTTTCATGTCAATTCGACCTACGTGCACGGCACCACTTTCTATCGCAATAATCGGGCTATAAAGATTACCTTTAATCCTGGCGCCGGCCTGAACTTCAATTTTTTCACGAGCCCTGATATCCCCTTCTACACAACCGGCTACGATGACGACGTCAGCAATCAATTCCCCTGTCCACTTGCCGGTCTCGGCAATTACCACGGCACCTTCAACATCACTTTTTCCCTGCACCTGGCCACGCACCACGATATTTTCACCGCCACTGAATGAACCGGTGAAAATTGTTCCTTCACCCACGGAGGAGGTAAAACGAATGATATTATCCAGGGTGCGTCGCAACCCCTGTTTCTTGTCCTTCTTCTCCAGCGGAACAGCCTGCATATTTTTTAATCCAACGTGATTGATTCGAGATGAATTATGTATCGGCTAACTATCCAGATTGTTAACCGAATTTTTATACCGAGTTATTTTCTCAACGGAGCTTTATAAGATGCTGGTTTGTCTGGTAATTTATTTGTCTTAGCCATCATACAACACTGAATGCTTATTTATGTTAAATTTTTAGCCATGACAAATGAGAGCCCCCCCGAGTTAACCACCAAGCAAAAACTCAACCTGGAGACAGGCAAACTGAGCTGGTCCGAATTACAGGTTTTTTTTGCCCGAGGGGTCGTTGTCGTGGTTAACCCAGAGCTGGACCTTATCGAAATCGCAGCTCATATTTCTGGCAACAATGCGCATGAAATTGAACAACTAATCAATCGCCAGCAAGTCAAACGCGCTAATGATGAACATGCCCGCAACTGGGTAGAAAATGAACCTGCATTCTGGGCTGTCGTCGTGTCCCCCTGGGTCCTGGTTCAGGAAATCGACAGTTAATTTCGCCCATCACCATAAAAATTGTAAGATAATTAACCGCTTAACGTTTTCAGTTCTGGTTCAGCCATAACCCTTTATGCTGATTTCATCGTTGATTAATCCATTACAACAATGGAAAGGAAGGGGAATCATGGCTTACATCGATATGGAAATAGACATACAAAACCTCAAGTCTCCTCAGCCCATGGTCAGGGCCTTACGGGCAATCGACAGATTGAGATCAGGACAGGTTCTCAAGGTCACAACCGATGAGCCTCTTAGTATTTCTAACTTCGAGGCTATGTGTTTACAGCTGGGGCACAAGCTGATGGAGATTATTGACTGGGACGGTGAATACACCCTGCTGGTAAAGAAAGCCTGAGCCAGTATCTGTTCAGATACAGGATGTTGTCGGTCTTAGTCTGTTAGGCATATCTGCTAACTAGGCAACATCCATTTCTTCGCTCAGCTCAGCGGAATCGGCCTGGCCAAGTGGTTGGCCAGCCATTTGGGCCTCAGCAATATCGATACTGCGTCGTGCCCATAAAAACTTCTGTGTGATCTCATGCTCAAGTCGATTGAGTTGATTAAGACGCTCCTGTTCATTGAGCTGTTTGGCATACGTAATACGATTAATCTGATCCTGGATTTGTTTTATTACATCAAAATACAGTGTCATATCTGCCGGCATAATTCTTTCATCCATTAAGTTTTTAAAGTTATTGTTGCTAAATAGTTCTCTGTACTGGCATACAGAGATTCCATTAATTTGCCTTAAAGGAGAGTATAAATGAACTGTTAAAAACGAATTTAAAACTTTTGCAAACTTTTAACTATCTTGTTGTGCGCATCTGACACAAAGGGTAACAGCCGGATCGTATTCGAGACGCGGCAGGGCAATTTCTTCTTCACAACGAAGACAATACCCATATTCATCCTGAGCTATTCTTTGCAATGCTGCATCAATCCGTTTTAATTGAAGTTCGCGTCGTCCCTGCATGGCCCTGGACATCGCCTGCCCTTGCAAGGCATCCATACGCGACAAGCGGCCCTGCCGGGTTTGATCCAGCTCGACAATTTCGGAAGACTGGCTGGCAGCCGATACAATATCCAGTAACTTTTGCCTCTCTTCGAGCAATCGTTGCTTTAAGACATTAACCTGGTTACGGGATAGAGCGCTCATCGCGTCAGGTAGGGCAAAATGCTGGCTTCAATTACCGGGTAAACCAGTGCCACTATGGAAGGAAATAATTCCTCGAGTTTACCAACGTACTTATAATCTGGTTTCTCATAACAGACTATCACCTGGCAGTCCGCAGCATACTTCGCCAGGCTATACAGGAAGACATCCAGGTTACTGATATTTACGCCTGCATAATTGTTCCCATAGCCATAGATAAAATCTGCAATAACAAAATCAGGTGGCTGTTTTTTCAGTTCCTGGATCGCCTTGCGCACAGAATGTAATTGAATCTCGGTCAATCCCTGCTGTTTGTAAAACCGACTCAATTGTGGATGAAGTGGCGATTCGATGATGGAATAGATAATCATAGTATTAATATTGTTTAGTCTAAATCGGCACCGGTTAGAATCAGGCGTTCTTTTTGTGTTTTGCTTAAGCGCTTGATAGTCATCTCTCTTTTCAGGGCTTCACTGCGAGTAGTATAAAATTCACGATATACCAGTTTTACCGGGCGCCGACTCCTGGTGTAGTTGGCAGCCAGCTTATTATCATGATTATGTTCGTTGAGTCTGCGTTCTAAATCTGTTGTCACGCCAGTATATAAACTATCATCACAGCAACGCAGGACGTAGACTGTCCACTGCTCCATAACTTACCAGTTCTCACGTAACCAGTTTTTTGCTATCACAAAATCCTGCGCGGCTGATTTCTTCATCCAGCTGATACCTTTATCAATGTCCTGGGTCACGCCTTCACCATTGACGTACATCAGCCCCAGGTAATACTGACAGCCAGCCTGACCTTTATTAGCAGCACGTTCGCAGAGAGTTGCAGCTTTGTGAAAGTCCACCTCCCCGCCTTCACCTTTGTAATACATAATTCCCAACTGGTTTAAAACCAGGCGGTTGTCTTTATCGATAGAAAGAGCCATTTCATAGTATTGCAGGGCTTTGGATAAATCTTTCTCGGTATCAATGCCATGATAATAAATCTTGGCCAGCGTCAGGAGTGCTTTTAAGTCGCCACTTTCCACGGCCTGCTCAGCCCAGAATGCCGACTTTTCCCCGTCTTGCTGGTCCGTATAATAATACTCTGCTAGCTCGCCCTGCGCTTTTGCATAACCCAGCTTTGCGGATGTCTCTAACCAGTATAATGCACGTTCCGGGGGCAGGTTGTTGGGTTTATGTTCACGGATCGACATCTGGTATAACTTATATGCCGCTTCAGAATTACACTCTGTTGTGGCTGTGTAGAGTATTTCGATGGCTTTATCGACGTTCTTCTCATATCCTGCCAGATTCTTTAATTGTTCATCTTCATTTAAGTAATATGAAGCCAGTTTAATCTTGGCAGCACTATCGAGTTCAGCAGCCTTTTTAATCAGGACCTGAGCTCGGTTACGTTCCTCAAAAGTTTTGATCCCATAAAAATAATGCTCCGCCAGGGTCAGCATTGCAGGTACAAACTGTTTGTCCGCTGCCTTCTTAAGCAGGCTAAGCTTACGAGTCGCATCCTCCGCGGGCGTAAACAAAACAGCCTGATCATAAATAGCCTCAGCATAGCCCTGGTTAGCTGCAAGATTAATATATTGCTTTGCTTCAAGGAGTTCAGCTGCTTCCGGTTTACTGGCCAAATGCTGCTGGGCCAGCAGATAATGCGCCTTACCATAAAGATAATTCAATGCCGGCGGGCTCTTTTTCGAAGGCTTGCCAAGTAACTTGAGCGCAGCATTATATTGCTTGTGCCGAATGGCTGCTTCGACTTCAGGGTAAGCAACCTGCTGTTGTTGCCCGCATTGTTCAAGCTGGTCCTGGCTGATAGATAGATTTGAATAATCTCCTGCCTGCCAGCCCTCAGCCTGTAAAGTCGGTGCAACCAGAAAAACTGCCCCGGCTACCAGCAGCGGGATTAATACATTGCGCTTCATTTTTCTTACCCGGCGATTTTATTAAAAATTGTTATATTTTTGATTTTGAAGCCTGATTTTAACAAGCTGCCTTTATATTAACCATGCCTGTTCATTATTCCACATATTTATTAAGTTTTTACTTTCTTTCATAACTTATTGTTTATAATGCTTTTTTAAATAACACTAGTGGATTACAACATGGATGAGCTAGAGTCTGGTTTGCACGATTCGTGACAACACACGGTGCTGCAAGACGACTGTAAAGCTGCATTTCAATATTTGACCAGGGTCACAAAGCACACGCAATTAAATGGACAAGCTGCCGATAACTACAAGGATCGTAGAGAATATTTAAGATGGATAATCAGCCTAAAAATACTGCCAGCCAGGTCGCCTCGGTCGTTAACCTGCCCGGCTACAAGATTATTGATGTCCTTGGTAAAGGGGGCATGGCCGTTGTCTACCTGGCGATCCAGGAAAGTATTGGTCGACAGGTTGCTCTGAAAATTCTTGCTCCTGACCACACTGATGACACATTTACCGATCGGTTTTTACGTGAAGCCAGGATCATCAGTAATCTCACCCATCCCAATATCATCACGGTCTATGACGCGAATGTACATCAGGGTTGCCATTACATGTCGATGGAATATGTCCCAGGCAATAGTTTGCGCGAATCCCGTGACAAACTTACGCGTAAGCAAAAAGTCGATGTAATCAAGCAGGTTGCAAAGGCACTCGACTATGCAGGCAGGAAAGGCTACGTACACCGAGATATCAAACCAGAAAATATTTTACTACATGAAGATGGGCGGGCCATTCTGACTGACTTTGGTATCGCTCGCAGCCAGAATGCAACCAAAGGACTGACTGTCACTGGCAAAGTGATCGGTACACCTTATTATATGAGTCCGGAACAGACCAAGGGAGTAAAAGTCGATCACCGTTCCGATATTTATAGCCTCGGCATTGTCCTGTTCCAGGCGTTAGCTGGTCATCTGCCATATGATGGGCCATCATTTGTTGCGATTGGCATTAAACACCTTTCTGATCCCATACCAGAGCTACCAAAAGGCCTGGAAATTTTCCAGCCGATCATTAATACCTGCATGTCCAAGGACCCGGCTCATCGATACCAGACAGCCAATCATCTCATCGAGGCACTAGACTCAATTGATGATGCTGATCTTGATTTTATTGAAGCAAAAACAGCTTCCGCACAAAATAATGCAGCTGGACAACGTAATCAGCAATACCAGGCCAGAACCATCCCCGCTGATTCGATGCCGCCAGTTGTCAGTGCCAGACCAAAGAAGAAAAAATCCAACTCCATTATTCCAGATGGGTTATCAGCGCCCCCCGTTGATCTTGATGTAACAAGCTCTGATGATTTCAAACGACTGAACAAACGTAAGCGCTGGATCCTACTTTTGCTGATCATGATCATTACCGGGCTTGGATATTACAAGCGCACGGAATTAACACAATTTTATCAGGCAGAACTGGCTCCCATACTCGATCCGTATATCAATAAATATATTCTACAAACACCCACTCCAGTAGTAACTAATAAAAATGAGCAGGAAGTTAAACCTGTTACACCACTTTCAAGCATGCAGAGTCAGGGTATAACAACAGGAGAACCAACTACCTCTTCCGGTTTACTCACTCCAGTCGAAAAAAATGCTGGAAACTCCAGTGAACTCAACACGACCGGTTCCGCCAATAACAGCTCAACAATGCAGCAGCAGTTAACCGACCAGAGTCCCGAGACCATCGAGAAATTGTCGCAACAATATAAAATAAAGCTGGAAGCGGATCCTAACAATACAGCTGCAGCGACAGCACTTAGAGAAATTTCTAACTGGTATGTTTTACAAACGCTAAATGCTATCGAATCGAATGATAATGCTAGAGCGAGACTACTGATAACACAGGCCAACAGGTCCTTACCGTCCACTTTTTTCCCAAAACAATTAGTCGAACTTGAAAACAGGCTGCTGCGACGCGAGACTATTGAGAATCATCTACAGCAGGCGCAAAAATATATCGAACAGGG